>CALYBF010000001.1 GCA_944393755.1 uncultured Clostridia bacterium
TTTGCAATGCTTTTTTATTTTTATTTTTGCAATACAATTTATTAGTATAGGAGGTAATGCAAAATGGCATTTCAAATAAAACCAAATAGAAAAGAAACAGAAAATAAAACAATAAGATTTCCAATAC
The DNA here is from genome assembly GCA_944393755.1 of uncultured Clostridia bacterium. Classification (GTDB taxonomy): domain Bacteria; phylum Bacillota; class Clostridia; order TANB77; family CAG-508; genus CAG-269. Next base: position 128 of record CALYBF010000001.1, read on the forward strand.
CATTGATAGAAGATATTGAAAAAGCAATAAGGAATAAAGATGTAACTTTTTCAAGATTTGTAATACAGGCTTGTGAATATGCACTAAATAATTTAGAAGATAAGGAAAAAAATACATAAAAATCTTGATTTATATTTGTAGTATTATATTAATATAAATTATGCCTCATAATATTTTTCAATAAAAAAAATAAAGCACATAAAATTTATAAATAAAATTTTACGTGTTCGCTTGATTTTTGGAATAAAATATAGTATATTTATCCCATAGGAAATAAGAATAGCAGAGTTGGTTGCCACCTAGCTCTTTGATGTATACATACGTGTTTCCACAACTTTAGTTTGTGAGATTGACAACGGAGGTGGTGTTTATGGTAAATACAATTTTATTAACTATCATCAGACTACTTTTCTTAGGATTAGTAGGTGTAACCATTATAAATTTTGCCTTAGTCATCATCATCACGTACTTACTACATAGGCAATAAAGATAATAACCATTCTGCTTTGACGAGGGAATGGTTATTCAATATTTTCTCGGCAACCACTTTGTGGTTTCTTGTTTCCTATAATTATTATACATAGATTTTTATTAAAAGTCAAACATTTTGATAAAATTTTCCATACTTTTCATATGATTTTTTACTTCTTAACAATTTTATAATAACAACATTTCTTTAGTTATTGAAAAACTCCTATAAATATTGTAAAATAAAATTGGTGATAATAGTGAAAGAACAAATATACGAAATAGAAAATTTAGACTCATTTGAATTAAAAGATATATTCGACTGTGGACAATGTTTTAGGTGGAATATAGAAGAAGATGGAAGTTATACAGGTGTTTTTAAAGGAAATGTCCTTAATGTAAAAAAACAAGAAAATAAAATAACATTTAAAGGAATATGTAATGGGGATATAAAAGAAATTGTAGAAGATTACTTTGATTTAAAAAGAGACTATAAAAAAATAAAGGAAACATTAAGCAAAATAGATCCTTTTATGGAAGAGAGTATAAAATATGGAAGTGGAATTAGAATATTAAATCAAGATTTATGGGAAACAATAATATCTTTTATAATATCTGCAAATAATAATATACCAAGAATAAAAGGTATAATAGAAAGATTATCTAAAAACTATGGAAAAGAAATAGATTACAATGGAAAAAAATACTATACATTTCCAACTGCTGAAGAATTAAAAGATGTAAGTGTAGAAAAATATAGAGAACTAGGTTTAGGTTTTAGAGATATTAGATTGTATGAAACAACTAAAATGATATTAGAAAACAAAGTAAATTTAAATGACTTACGAAATAATCCAAATACAATGGAAGTAAGAGAAACACTTTTAACACTATCAGGAGTTGGACCAAAAGTTGCTGACTGTATACTACTATTTTCAGACCTAAAAAGATTTGAAGTATTTCCAATAGATGTATGGGTAAGAAGAGTAATGAACGACTTATACATAAAAAATGAAGATGAAACAAAAGTAAGCAAAAAACAAATAGAAAAAATAGCAAAAGAAAAATTCGGTAATTTAGCAGGGTTAGCACAACAATATTTATTTTATTGGAGAAGAGAAGCATAAAGAAGATAAGTAAAGCTTATCTTTTTCGTAAAATGTGATTTTTGCCTCTTAAAAGTTTTCTAAAAATGTGAAAACCGTAAACCATAATGTTTCTAAAAATGTGATAAACTTACACCAAACTCTTTATAAAAATGTAGAACATCAGTATTTTCTAAAAGTATATAATTTATATATTACGTTAATTATTTTTTATTATTTCTCTGTTAATAAAAAATAAAGTATAAGCAAGTTTTTAGATTAAGTGGTTTTTCGTAGGGAATAAAAAGGGTAGAAAAACCACTGGTAAGCGTAAGCTTAAATCTAAAAACTTGCTCTTTTTCCCTACTAGATGTGTCCCAAATGCGACTTTTTAGTCGCAAAAGAAACGTCCCTATTTAAACCCTTGCCCGACAACTTCTCTAGAATTAGTAATAATAATAAAACTACGAGGATCTATTTTTCTAGAAATAATCTTAATTCTTGCAACCTCACGTCTAGGAGCAACACACATAAGCACTAACTTTTGTTTATGAGTATACATACCTTTACCATAAAGCCCAGTAGCACCTCTTTCTACTTTTTCTTCAATCTCTTTTGCAATTATTTCACTCTTATCTGAAATAATAATAATTAACTTTGTAAAATCAATACCCTCAAAAAGAATATCAATAACCTTTCCCATAAGATAAATGGCAATAGCAGAATATAAACCAATTTCAATTTCTCTAAAAGCAATCATATTTAAAGTAACAATAACAATATCAATAATTACAATAATATTACCAGACTGAAGAGCAGGCTTATATTTTTTAGCAATATAACTGACTAAATCACTACCACCAGTAGAAGAATTAGACTTTAACAAAATAGCAGTACCAATACCTAAAATAATACCACCATAAACACAAGCTAAAAATCTGTCATTTGTTAGAGGCTTAAACCTATCTAAAAAGTCAATAAAAAAGGATAAACTCGCAGTACCAATTAAGGTTTTAACAAAAAAATACTTACCAATTTTAAAAATAGCAAGAGCAAATAAAGGAATATTTACAATTAAAATCATAGTACCCATTGGTATATTTAATAGATAATACGTAATAGTTGCAATACCAGAAACACCACCAGAAGATAACTGATTAGGAAGTAAAAATAAAGAAACACCAATTGCCATAACTAAAGCACCTAATATACTTCCTAATATTTCTAAAATAGCCCTTCTTATTCTTTCATTTTTTTCTATATTTTTTTCATTTACAATATCCATAAAAAATCACCTTTATTTTATTATTGGTAAAATATAGGTGATTTATACTTTTTATATTTTTATTGTATTACATTATTTTTAATCTGTATACGTTTTAGTAACTTCTATTTTAGATTTACCTTGTTTCATTTTTTCATCTTGTTTTAAAACTAAATCAACATCATATGTATCTTTTAATTTTAATACATTTTCCTTTTTATGACCAATTACATTATTTGCGTCTATTGGGTTTACAGTTACCTCTACTTCTTTTACTTTAACATTTAATTTTTTAATTTTCCCAACTATTGCATCATACCACATAGCAGACTCAACTAGCTGTCTTAAAGCTGGGTGAAAAGGACCTGCAACTACTTCACTATTCTTACTTCCTGGTTCTGATATTTCATCTGTTGTTTGAAGTCCAATTCTTATTACATCTATTTTTTTATCTGTGAACATTCTAACTAAATCTTTACAAACTTCTACTGTTTGTACAACAGATAATGGCTTATATTTTCCTTCTTCATATTCCTTTTCAAGTTTTGTATTTTTTATAACTAGAGTTGGATAAATTCTTACCATTTTAGGTTTTAATTTTATTAGTTGTTTTGCTGTATTTATTTCATCTAATCTAGTACTTTCAGGAAGCCCAACCATCATTTGGTGTCCTAATTTAAAGCCATACCACCTAATCATTTTAGACGCTTTTTTTACGTCTTCAAAAGTATGTCCTCTATTTATTCTATTTAAAATATAATTATTAGCTGATTGAACACCAAGTTCTATTGTTTTTACACCATATTTTTTAAGTCTTTTTAAGATTTCTTTATTAATAGCATCTGGTCTTGTTGAAATTCTAATACTATCAACATCTTTAGACTTTACATATTCATATGCTACTTTCAATAACTCTTCTTGTTTTTCTTCCTTTATAGCCGTAAAACTTCCACCAAAAAATGCGATTTCTATTTTAACACTTTCATTTTCTTTTCTTATACTTTCTAGGTAATTATCTATTATTTCTTTTGCTTTTTCTTTTGTCATTTCTTTTTTTTGACCACTTATAGATTTTTGATTGCAAAATATACAATCATTTGGACATCCTAAATGTGGTACAAATATTGGTATTATACAATGTTTTTCCATAGATTACCTCTTTTCTAATTTAAATTTTCTAAGGCAAGTTTTGCCGCTCTCATTTGTGCTTCTTTTTTGCTTTTCCCCTTTCCTTTTGCTAAGAATTTTCCATTTACTTCTACTTCTACAATAAAGCTTTTATCGTGATCTGGTCCACTTTCTCCTATTGTCTTATACTCTATCTTTACATCTCCATTTTCTTGTAACTTTTCTTGTAATACTGTTTTATAATCTTTATCTCCTACGTGTTTTGTTGCTTCTCTAATTTCTTCTTTTAAATTTTCTACAATAAATTTTTCGGCTTCCTCTAACCCACCATCTAAATATATTGCAGCTATCATTGCTTCTACACTATCTTCTAAAATTGCTGGTCTATTTTCTCCATTTGCTTTTTGTTCTGACTTTCCTAAATATAAGAAATCACTAAAATTATGCAATTTTGCAACTTTAGATAAACTTCTTCCACAAACTACTGTTGCTCTAACTTTAGTCATTTCTCCTTCTGTTAAATATTTATAATTATTATAAATATATTTGCTTGATAAAAACTCTAATATACTATCACCTAAAAATTCTAGCTTTTCATTGCTTTCTAAATTTCTTTCATTTGCGTATGATGTGTGTCTTAAAGCTTTTTTTAATAATTCTTTATCTTTAAAAGTATAACCAATGTTTTTTTCTAACACACTTAAGTCCATTTTTTCACCTTCTTTCGATTTATTAATACATATAATATTATATACTATTTTAGAAATTTTTCAAGAAAAATAGTAATTTTTTCTAATATGATGTTTTTTATCAAAAAGTGTGGACAAGTCGTGTTTGTTATTATATAATAAATGTGTATTATTTTATAAAGAAAGAGAGTAAAGCTATGTTAGATGATAAAAATTCTTTTAACTATGATAATAGAAATTTATCTGATGTCTTTAGAGAGCTTCAGGAAATAAAAAATAACCCTCAAGCTCAACAAGCATATGTAAAACAAGCAAAAAAGACAAAAAAACCTAAAGTCAAAGTAAATAATTTTAATAGTAATAAGAAGCAAAAATCTTCTAATTCCTTTGCTTTTAATTTCCATACAAAAGATAAGAAGATTAAGACAAATGATTTAACATTATCAAATATTTTAACAGGTTGTGGAATTTTAGTTGTTTCTATGGCTTTGTTTTTCCCAAAAGATTTAGCTTTTGCTCAAAGTTATGCAAGTACAGAAACATCTAAAACTGTTGAAGCTTATGAATTAAACCGCCACAGATTAAATATGCAAAGCATTATTTCTGAAAATGCTGGTATGAATAGAGTTAAAGAACAAGTAACAGAAGAACGTGATGTTGAGTTTGAAACTACATATAATGATAATGCTTCTTTACCAAAAGGTGAAGAAATAACTGAACAAGAAGGAGTTTTAGGTAAAGATAGTCTTACAGTTATTAAAACATATGAAAATGGTAATTTTGTAGAAGAAACTATATTATCAAGAACTAATTTAGTTGCACCTACTCCAAAAATCATTTCACGTGGTACTTCTGAATTCTTGGCAAAACACAAAGTACATATCGGAGATGTAATGTATCTTGTTAAAGCTGATAAATTAAAAGCCGAAGCAAATGATACTTCAAATGATGTTGCAGAAGTTAAAGAAAGTATAGATGTTAAATTACTAGAACTTCCTTCTGAAGAGTGGGCTAAAGTTTCTTTTGACGGAGTTGAAGGTTATATAAAAACTTCTAATTTAACTTCACCTACAACTACACCAAATATTGTAGAGAAAAACAGAATTCAAAGAATTCTTCTAAAAGTTAATATTGGTATGGCATTAAACAAATCATCTGACTTAACTTTAAATGATTATAAAAAGATATTTACAAATATACCAAATGATAGAAATAAGATTTTCCAAGATAATTACCAAGTATTTTACAATATGGATAAAAAATATAATATAAATGGTATCTTCTTAGCATCAATTGCAATTCACGAAAGTGGCTGGGGAACTTCTAATATTGCAAATGATAAAAACAATTTATTTGGATATGGTGCTTATGATGAATCACCTTATGAATCTTCACAAGATTTTACAAGCTATGCAGACGGTATAGAAACAGTTGCAAAATCTTTGGTTAAATATTACCTAAACCCTGCTGGTACTAAAATTTATGGTGGAGAAACAGCAGAAGGTTGGTATTATAATGGACCTACTGTAGAAGGTGTTAACACAAGATATGCTTCAGATGATTCTTGGCATACTAAGGTTTATAGCTATATGGAAATGTTATATAAAAGACTAGATTCTTAAAACCTAGTTTTACACAAAAGAAAGGATGAACTTTATGGGAAATTCTAAAATTAAAATTAAAAATGTAAAACTTGCTTTTGTTATTTTAATAATTTTTGCTATTGTGTTATTAATACTTTATTATAATTTTGTTTTTACACCTGCTTTTTCAAAAAACAATTTTGCAAATCAGATGACTGAAATAGCAGAAGAAAATGAAGAGCCTATTTTCTCAGTGCAAAAAATAGTAATTTATAGCAGTGCAAATGCGGTTGATAATTCTGAAAATCAATCTTTAAGTAATATGTCTATTTCACAATATAGTGATATTTCTATTTTTATAAATAATGGTGAGACAATTACTGATTTAACTGATGAAAATACTGTTAAAGAATTATATATTGATGACATTTCGATTGATATAAAATCTGAAAATGGTACAAAATTATTAAATTATAAGAACCCTTTAAATTTTGGTAAATATAAGGACATTGTAGCTCCTGAAAATGGTAGAATTGATTTTAAGATTGTTAATACTAATGAACAAAGTGAAAATAATAATTATGATGAACCTACTTTTTATACCGATTGCTCAAACCCTATTTCATTAGGTTTTTTGAATAAAGATTTATTAACGAATTACTCTGTCTCTTCTGATAGTAATACAATTTCTTTTAACGGAAAAGTTTTACAAGAGGCTGGTGTTAATTTAGAAGACTTAAATTGTACTTTAACTTTTACAATTCACATTGTAAATAATTTAAATGAGAAATTTTCATACAATATGAATTTAAATGTAGACCTTAATGGAATTTATGATGGATATACATATAAAGGAAGCAACACTTCTGGTTCTGAATATTATTTCTTTAAAGAATTAAATTAGTTAAAACAAGCCCTGGTAGTAACCAGAGCTTGTTTTGTAGTAGCTTTATGGAATATAGAGTGCAACCCTAAACCCTATATAAGGGTCTTTTCTATAGATTGCACGCGAAGTTCTATCAGCAACTGGTTTTCTTTCTCTTGGTGTAACCTTTGTTCCACCTCTTACCACTGCCAACAATTGTTTAGAGTTTACTCTTTCCTGTGTCCACTCTGCCGTACTTCCAGCAATATCAAAGATATTATTCTCGCTTAATATCCTACTATTTGGTAGCGTAATATCTTCAATAGACACAGCTCCTGTCGCAAGAAGCCACTGGAGCATTGTATCATATTCTGCTCCATAAACTAGGTGGCTTCTTATAGCAGAACCTTCTTCAAAGTGTTCCGCTATTTCCGTTGCACAGTTGAAATCAACATATGTCCAAGGCTTTCTTCCTTCTAGTGATTGTGGTTTAGCAAAAATGCTTTTTGAAATCTGGTATGTGGAGATATAAAAACCCCCATATTCTCTTACACTATGGAATTGATTCCATATTTCTTGTTTTATAGGCTCTTCTCCCAACTTTTCATCTTTACCAAACCACTTTCTTCTTCCAAGTCGTTGATCAAACTTTATTCCATCAAATGTTCCGTTATCCTTCAGGCAACTTACAGGTACAAATGTAAAAAGACTTCCATCTGAAATTCTTTCAATTACATACCCTTCGTTCCACTCTCCATATGCATGCCTATATCCCTTAGGAATTACAGGTTCTACATATTTCTCTGAATAATAACTTCCTACTACATTCCGACTCATAATCTTCTCCTTTGATCTTTACGTCGGATAATACAAATATAGCAACCGCTATAATATTTATTTTACCATATTTTATGTGAATTTTCAAATTTTAAAAATTTATTGACTTTTTCTATAAATCTGTGTATAATAAGTATAGGAAATGGAGAAACCACAAACGTGGTTTGCCTCGTTTATAATATGTAAAACACATCTAAACGGTGCAAATGTTACAGATGTGTTTTTTTATTGGTTTTATTGTTTGCTAATAATTACAACTAATGCTATAACTAAGGCAAACGCAATGATAGTTACTGATACAAGACCAGCAAAAAATAATTTTACTATTAATAATAATGCTTCTATTTCTACCATACGCCTCACCTCCTTGTTGGAGGCAAACCACATCTGCTTATTCTCATTTCCTATGTTTATAAGTATATAATATTTTTTTAGAAAAAACAAGCAAATATGTAAAATTTTATTTATTGATATTATTTAATAAAAAATCTTGTAACTTAGTATTTTAAATAGTTACAAGATTTTTTTAATGGAGGCGACAGTCGTATAGACTAATTCTCCTAACTAGCTTATATACTGACTTTTAAGCACTAATATATTTCATTTTAACACATTTGATTTTATTTTGAAAATTATTTGACTTTTTCTATAAATCTGTGTATAATAATTATAGGAAATGGAGAAACCACAAACGTGGTTCGCCAGTTTAGTATGTAAAAACACACCTGACTGGGCAAAGTTACAGATGTGTTTTTATTGGTTATTTGCTCTTACAAAGTAATATTACAAGTGCTATTATTGAAGTAAGAGCTATGATAGTTACTCCTATTAAAGAATAATATAATATGTATATTGTTGCAATTAATGTTTGTATTTCTACCATATGCCTCACCTCCTTGTTGGAGGCAAACCACATCTGCTTTATTCTCATTTCCTATGTTTATAAGTATATAATATTTTTTTAGAAAAAACAAGCGAATATGTAAAATTTTATTTATTGATATTATTTAATAAAAAATCTTGTAACTTAGTATTTTAAATAGTTACAAGATTTTTTTGATGGAGGCGAGTGTGGGAGTCGGACCCACCATCAGAGTTTTGCAGACTCGTGCCTTACCGCTTGGCTAACTCGCCATTGGAGCAGGTAGTGGGAATCGAACCCGCAACTAAACCTTGGCAAGGTTTTATTTTACCATTAAACTATACCTGCATTTGCTTTCTTATATATATTATGCAAAGACATATTAAATGATACCAAAAATACACCATAATGTCAAGTATTATGGTGTATTTTTTTGTGGCTTTTTAATATCTTTTAATTGGCTTTCATCCCATTTTTCTCCTAGTTTTGGTTTATTCCAAGAAATATATTTACAAGACTTAGGGTTATTTTCACAAACATAAAACTTTCTACCTCTTTTAGATTTTTTAACTATTACCTTTCCACCACAACTTGGGCAAGGAACATCTATAGTTTCTACTATCGGTTTTGTGTTTTTACACTCTGGATAACCTGGACAAGCTAAAAACTTGCCATATCTACCATATTTATAAACCATCATCCTTCCACATTTTTCACAAGGTATATCTGAAACTTCATCTTCTAATTCAACGTGTTCTAAATCTTTTTCTACCTTATCTAATTCTTTCTTAAATGGTCCATAAAACTCTCTTATCATCTTTTTCCAAGGTTCTTTACCTTCTGCAATTTCGTCAAATTCATTTTCTATTTTTGCAGTAAATTCAACATTAATTATATCTGTAAAATTATCAATTAAAAGTTTATTAACTACCTTTCCAAGTTCTGTTGGCACTAACTGTTTTTGTTCTTTTTCTATATAATGTCTTTCTAGAATTGTTGTAATTGTTGGTGAATATGTACTAGGTCTTCCTATTCCCTTTTCTTCTAAAGCTTTAACCAAACTTGCTTCTGTATATCTTGGTGGTGGTTCTGTAAAGCTTTGTTTAGGGTTAATCTTAATTTTTTTAACTTCTTGATTTTCTTCTAGATCAGGAAGCATACCTTTTTCTTCTTCTTTATTTTCTTCACTTTCTACATATAATGTCATAAAACCTTTAAATTTTAGATTTTGACCATTGGCTTTAAATGTGTAATTATTAGCATCTATCGTAACAGACATAGTGTTGTAGATAGCAGAAGCCATTTGACTTGCCATAAATCTATTATAAATTAATTTATACAATTTATATTGGTCTTTTGTTAAAGAAGATTTGATACTATCTGGCTCTAAATCTGCATATGTAGGTCTTATAGCTTCATGTGCATCTTGTGAATCTTTGCTTGTTTTATAATATCTATTTTCATAATATTCTTCACCATAAGTAGCAACAATATGCTCTTTAGCAGTTTTTCTTGCTTCTTCTGAAATTCTTGTTGAGTCTGTTCTCATATATGTAATTAAACCTACAGTTCCTTTTCCCTCTATTTTAATTCCTTCATATAACATTTGTGCGATTGACATGGTTTTCTTTAATGTAAAACCTAATTTTCTTGAAGCCTCTTGTTGCATTGTGCTTGTTGTAAAAGGTGGAGCTGCATTTCTTTTCTTCTCACCTTTTTTTACTTCTTTTACAATATATTTTGCTCTTTCAATATTTTTAAGTATTTCGTCTATCTCTTCTTTATTATGTATTTCTTGTTTTTTGTTATCTTTTCCATAAAACTTTGCTTCAAATTGTTTTTTAGATTTTTCATCTTCTAAATCTACAAATAAATTCCAATATTCTTCTGGTATGAATTTTTCAATTTCTTCTTCTCTATCTACTATTAATTTTACAGCAACTGATTGCACACGTCCTGCAGATAAACCTCTTCTTACTTTTTTCCACAAAAGTGGACTAATCTTATAACCTACAATTCTATCTAAAACTCTTCTTGCTTGCTGAGCATCAACCAAATTTATATCAATAGTTCTTGGTTCTTGAATTGCTTTTTTTACTGCACCTTTTGTTATCTCATTAAAAGTTACTCTTACTATCTTGTTCTTATCATCATTTAAAATATGTGCTAAATGCCAAGCTATAGCTTCTCCTTCACGGTCAGGGTCAGTTGCAAGATATATTTTTTTTGCTTTAGAAGCTTCCTTTTTTAAAGATTTAATCAAATCTCCCTTTCCTCTAATATTTATATATTCTGGTTCGAAATCATTTTCAATATCTACTCCTAATTTAGATTTTGGTAAATCTCTAATATGTCCCATAGATGCAACTACTTTTGTACTTCCACCTAAGAACTTCTTAATAGTGTTGGCTTTAGCTGGTGATTCAACTATTATTAATTTATCAGCCATATGTGCCTCCTTATCTTCCCTTTTTACTTCATATGCTATTTTAACTTAATTTTTAGCTTTTTGCAAGTTTTTTATTAGAATTTTTGTTTTGTTATACAGATAATGTACTTTTAGAAATATCTGAAATAACGTCTTTAGTAGTAATTGGTGTTACTTCATTTTCTTTTAAAATATTTAAAATCTCCTCTATTTTTTGTTCATTACTTGATAAATATTTTATAGTTTCATCTTCTATTTTTGTATCATTTTCTATATATTCTGTTTTAACGACCTTTATTCCATATTTTTCTTTTTCCTTCTTTAACATCTCATCTTCATTAATTATTTTGTAATATTCTAATTTTATAGGATAGTCTATCCCCGCTTTTTTTAATTCTTCTTTTTTAATAAAAGTTCCTCCATAAAAAATATTCAAAATCATCCCTCCTCTTTCGTATCACGTTTCTAATAATACCATTTTTTTCCAACTGTTGCAAGAACTTTTCATCGCGGGTTTCTACAGGTTTCGACAAACTTTGCATATTTTATGTGTTATAATATAATTAATTACAAATTAGTTCTATTTTATTTTTATTTATCAAAAAAAACTTTATTAATCAAAAATAGTAGTAATTTCTAGATTACTACTACTTTCTTTTGTTTAACTTTCGTTTTTTTCTACGATATTATTATCTCTTAATGTATTATATAATTCAGTCTCAGTTGAGGCTTTATATATATTTACATATAAAATATTTAATAGTCCAAAGGTGAAAATAGATAATATATACCACAAAATAAATGATATATCTAATAAAAACGCTTTCCATTTATTACCTTTCATCATCTTTTTTGATAATTCAAAAGCTTCTTTTTTATTAATTCCTGGGTCATTTGCTAAAATAAAAGGTATCATTCTATATTCATAAAATTTAACTATTCCACCTATAATTGTTAAAAACCATAGTAAGTTATATAGATTTTTTAAAAACATAACATAAGTAACATTTTTCCAGTTGCCTTTTTTAAAAATTTCTTTCATAACTCCCATTTTAGTGTTTTTCTCTCTACTTGCAAGAATAAAATATTTTCTTCCTGCAACTCTTAGAGGCTCTGCAATTAAAATTATATAAATTAAAGCTATAATAGAAATTAGTATTAAACCAATGCCTAAACCGATTTCGTTTATTCCAAAAGATTTAATTGCATCCCAAATTCTAAATATATATTTTTCTGATTTAAATAAATTATTTATATTAGCTTTTATTGTCTCCATTATTACTATTTGTAATTGGTTGAAACTAGACTTCTTTTCTTGAAACTCTTCTTCTTTTTCTTTTATTTCATTTAATTCCTCTTTTGCTTTTTCATTATTAGAAACTATATTTTCTTGTTTTACAATATAATTTGGATCAACACTATCTTCTCCTTGCCATATTAAAACAATTGAAGTTCCAAATTCACTTGTAAAAAGTGCAAGTAAGAAACATACAATTAAAGCTGTCCAATAATTACTTTTAACAACTTTCCTTGCTTTAATTTTTAAGTCTTTTCTTTTCCACATATACTTTCTCCTTGGATAAATTTACCTTTATTATAGACTATCTCTTATACTTAAGCAAGTAATTTTTTGTATTCTTTATATTTTGGCATATTTTTTTCTACTAAATTCCAGAAACTTTTAGAGTGGTTCATATATATTAAATGGCACATTTCGTGTAAAACAACATATTTAATTGCATTTTCATCTTTTGTTGCAAGTTTAAGGTTTATTGAAATATTTTTATTACTAGAACAACTTCCCCACGCATATTTTAATTCTTTTATTCTTACTTTTTTTGGACTAACATTTAAAATTTTGCTATATTTATCTATATTTTCTTTAACTATTTTTGCTAATCTATCTACATCAGTTTTTTCTATTTTCTCTTCCTTCTCTTTTTTTACCCTTTCACAACTTTTACTTAAACCATTATATATCCATTTAGATTTTTTATTTACAAATTCTTGTATTTTCTCATTTGAAAGTTTATGTGGTGCTTTTATTATTACTTCTCCATTTTTTATATAAATATATAGATTTTTAATTCTAGATCTTTCCAACGTATAAGGTATTTCTTTTCCTTCATATTGTATTTTTATCATAATTAACCTCTATTTTTTAATATCTTTTAATTTTAAATAATCTCCTGCGTTCATTTTCCCTGCTCTTGTTATTTTATTATATCCATACTTATTTTTCAAGTTATCTATTACTTTATCCAATTTTTCTTGTTTTTCATTACTTTTATTTTCAAATAAAGATATTTGCATATCTTCTTTTTCTATTAAATTATCTACTCTTACACCAACTAACCTTATCGCCATTGGTTTATGAAACATTTCATTTAATAATTCTTTTGCTATTTTTGATATTTCTTTTGTTGATGATGTTGGCTCTGGTAATTTTTTTTGGTGTGATGTGTCTTCAAAATCTTTTGTTCTTAATTGTACATTTACTGTTTTTGCAAGTAAATCATATTTTCTTAGTCTAAAAGACACTTGTTCTGATAGTGCTAAAACTATTTCTTCCAATTTTTCTAATTCTGTTATATTTTCTGGAAGTGTAATTGAATTTCCAACTCCTTTTGGTTTTTCTTGTTTATAATGTACTTCTGAATCATCTATTCCATTTGCATATTCCCACATCATAATTCCGTGTTTTCCAAATTTTTTATGAAGCATCTCTTTATTTGCTTTTGCTAGGTCTCCTATTGTTCTAATTTGCATATTAAGTAGTTTTGGAACTGTTTTTTTACCAAGCATAAATAATTCAGATATAGGAAGTGTCCACATTTTCTTTTCTATTTCGTTTTCAAATAAAGTATGTACTTTATCTGGTTTTGTAAAGTCAGATGCCATTTTTGCAAGTAACTTATTGTGTGCGACTCCTACATTTACAGTAAAACCTAATTCTTCTTTTACTCTTCTATTTATTTCATATGCTTTATTTAGCAAAGTATCTTTCATTAAATATTCTGTCATATCTAAAAAACACTCATCTATACTAAATCTTTCTATTTTATCTGTGTACTCTGAAAGCAATTTAAATAGACTATCTGAATATTTTCTATAAATACTAAAATTTGATGGAAATATTTTTATTCCTGGGCATTTCAGTTTTGCTTGGTATATTGTATCTGCTGTTCTTACTCCGCACTCTTTTGCTTTATTACTTTTTGCTAAAACTATTCCTGACCTTTTTGTTTCATCTCCACCTATTATTGCAGGTATTTCTCTTATATCAACACTTGCTCCATTTTTAAGCATTTCTACTGCTGTCCAACTTAGGAAAGCATTGTTAACATCTACGTGTAATATTTGTTTTTCCATATCATCACCAGTTTTATTATAGAATTTTTGTTCGTATTTGTCAATAAATTTTATTAAATATTTGATAATTTTAGAAAAAAATAGTAAAATACATATAGGTGATTAATAATGGTAAAAGATAATTTAATTAGTATTTTGCATGAAGTCCAGGATATAACGAAATTTTTTAAATTAGAACCGTTTGATATTTATATTTTAGGCGGTAGTGCTTGTATACTCGGTGAATATACTTCAAGAGCAACTTTAGATGTTGATTTTGTGGATTTAGGTTATCCAGCAAAATATGGAAAAGTATTTTTACTTCTTAGAGACTATGATATGTTAGATTATCAAAGTACAATACTTTCTCCAAATTATAAAGAAAGAGCTTTAAAATTAGATGAATTTGATTTTTTAAATATCTATATCCTTTCTAAAGAAGATGTTGCTATAAGTAAAATAATTAGACTGGAGCAAAAAGATATTGATGATTTAGACGAAATAATTCCAAAATGTAATAAACAATTATTAAACAAAATAATTGATGAAGTACTAAAAAGAAATGATTTATTTGAAAGTAAGAAAAAAGAATTTATTCGCAAATTAAAAATTTTTAGGGAGAAATATAATGTATAGAATTTTTTGTGAAAGTTATAATAATTTTTTAAAAACTATAGATGGAGATTGTTATAGAAAAAAAATGTCAGAACCTATTGGACTTTTAACTAATATAGATAAATATAATAGAGAAAAAGAAAAAAATACTACTTTATATAAAAAGGCTTCTTGTTTACTTTATTTTATGTATCAGAACATAAAAAAATATCCACGTTTTAAAGCATTTTTGTGGACTTTAGAAGCCCGTGATATTGATGAAAAAAATTATAATATTTCAAAGAAAGAAGACTTAGAAGAACAATTAAAATTAATTAATTCTTTTCTAAAACTTTCTTACTGGTATTAATAAAACTAATTTTTAGCTTTTTATTTTAACTTGACAAAGTATAGAATAAAATTGTTGTTATTTGATTTATAGAAATAATAAAAGTCGGAATTTCCCGACTTTTATATATTTTTATTTTTAATAAAACTTTCTTTAAATTCAGATTTTAGAATATCCATACTTATTTTATCATAGTAGTTACCATTTAAATATATACATTTTCTTCTCCTACCATATTCTTTAAAACCAACTTTTCCATAACATTTTATTGCTCTTTTATTAAATTCCATAACATCTAAATTTATTTCATTTAAATTTAAATAATTAAAACCAAAATCTAATAATAATTTTATCGTCTCTTTTCCATATCCTTTATTTCTTTCTTCTTCATCTCCTATAAATATACCAAGCGTTGCTGTTCTATTTATATAATCTACATTTTTTAGTCCACAATTTCCTATTAATTTATCTTCTTTTAAAGTTACAATCCCTAAATTTACATCTTTGCTTTCTTCTGTAAATTTTTCTAAAAATTTCTTTTCTTTTTCAATACTATATATTTTTGTACTTTGAGCAATATAATCTGTTGTTTCAAAATCATTTAGCCAATTTGTATAGTTTTCCACATCTTCTACACTAATTGGTGATAAATATATATTTTCTCCTATTAATTTTTTAAAATACATAACAATTCCTCCTTATACTTTCATTTCCATTGTTAATTTTTGTACTTTCATACCCATTTTTTCATAAAACTTAATTGCATTTTTATTAAAACTCCAACAAGTAAGTTCTATCCTATTACAATTTTCTTTTTTGGCTTTTTTCTTTATTTCATTAATTAAAATTCTTCCATATCCATTTCTTCTAAATTTTTTATCTACTCCTATTTTTTCTACAATAAGAATTTTACTATTTTTAAGATTTATATGATTTTCTATATTTTTAATAGAAACAATAGGATAAACCTCTTACTTTGTCATTTTTGTCTATTGTTGCAATCATTTCTTTTTCATTACTACCTAAAATATTCAAAAACTCTTCTTTTGCTATTTTTAACTTTTCTTTTTTAAAAATATCTTTTCTTCCCTTTATATGTAATTTTTGCATATCAAGTAATATTTTTATTACTTCTTTTTCATCTTCTTTTTTCACATTTCTAATTTCCAATTTTATCATCTCCTATAATTTATATTTATAACTTACTTCATCATACTCTTTATCACCTATTCTAAATTTTCTTTCTTTATATAAAAACCCCCCCTGTTTTTCATAGAAATTTCTTCCTGCTCTATTTTCTTTTAAGCACCAAATAATCATTTCTTTATATCCTCTTTCTTTTAATATCTCTTTTGCTTTTTCTACTAGCTTTTCACCTATTCCACATCTTCTAAATTCATTTTTAATATATAAAGCAATTATTTCTCCTATATTTTCTCCTTCTCTATTTTTTCCGAACCTACAATAACCTTTTATAATATTATCTTCCACATACACAATTGATTTTTCTTTCTTATATTTTTCTCTTATCATTTTTTCTCTATCTTTATAATTTAGATTTTTTAAATAATCTATATCAACTATTCCTTTATATGCTATTTTCCAATCTTCATCAATTATTTTTGCAATTTGCTTAATATCTTCTTTTTCATAATATCTAATCATAAACATCACACCTTTATAAATTAAATTTTTCTTTAATAATTTTTGCTACCCTTTTTGCTGATATATTTGTATTATCTATTTTTAAATAATTCTTTTCTGTAACTTCTCCTTCTTCTGATTCAGTTCTAAAAGCAATATCAGACCTTAGTAATAATCTTTCGCTAAATTCTTCATCTCTTTTAGATGGTTTATGTTTTTTCCTATTTTCAGTTTTATTTCTTTCCAGTCTTATTTCTAATGGTGCTTGTAGTTCTATATAATATACTTCTCCATTATTTTCTTTAAATAAGTTTTTCATTTTTTCCATTTGTTCTACATCTTCTTCACAATCATATGCCATTACTACTGTAAAAATTATTCCTTCTGAATCACTTTTAGCTACTGCTTCTAATATTTCCATTCTGATTTTTGTAACTAAATTTCTACCTATTTCTGTTCCATAGCTAAAAAAGTTTGATACTAAGTCAATTGACATATGATTATGGAATAATTTTAGATTTGTTATTTTTGTTAGTTCTTGCCCAACTGTCATTTTACCAACTGCTTGTGGTCCTGTTATTAATACTAATTTTTACATAATAAATTCCCCCTTATTTTTCACATATACACATTACGTGGCTACTATAACCTATTAAATCTTTTCTTTCACAATTCTTAAAATGGTAATCTAGCCATATTTTATATTCTTCTTCTGATAATTCATTTATATATTCCATTAAATATTCTGAAATTCCCTCTACTGCTACTTCATTTAATACTTTAACTGGAAAACTTCTAATTATTTTATTAAATTCTTCCACATAATTTACCGAAAATATTTCTTCTGGTATTTCTTTTACTTTATAATTTTCATCACATACTTCTTTTAATTTGATCATATTTCCTTTTTTTAAGCCATATGTAATTATTACAGCTTCATTTGTTATATATGCAATAAATATCTTTCCTTGTTTTCTTGTAACTCTTATTGCTTCCTCAATTGCTTTCTTCTTTTCTTCTATGCTAAACAAATGGTATATTGGACCGAAGTAATAATGTTATATCAAATGTATTATCTTTATACTTACTTAAATCTAAAGCATTTCCTTTTTCTAATTTAATATCCATTTCTGGCTTAATATTTTTCTTAAATTCTTCTATATTTGCATTTGTTAGTTCTATTGCATCTACTTTATAACCCTTTTTAGCATAGTAAAGCGAATATATTCCTGTTCCTGCTCCTATATCTAAAATTTTATCTCCTTTTTTTAGATATTTATCTATATATCTTACAGTTGTTAAAAACTCTACCATATGAGCTTTATCTTTAACTAACCTCTCTTTTTCTTTTCCTTTGTTATAATAATTTTCTAAAATTTCTTCTACTTTCAATTAAACTTCCCCCTTTTAGAATATAAAAAACCTCACTTTGAAAAATCTTGTTTAAGACTCCTCAAAGTAAGGTTTTTTACTTACTTATCTAGTGTAAGTAACTTATGTTACTCTGTACCGCTTGGAAATTTCCTAGGTACACTCCTAATACATTTTTAGTTTACCATAATTTGTATTTATTTGTCAAGAAAATTTACTACTTTTTAATACACATAATTTTGTGGGTTATATGCAACACCATTTACTCTTACTTCTAAGTGTAAATGTGGTCCTGTTGAGTTTCCTGTACTACCTACTGCTGCAATTGTTTGTCCTTGTGATACTTGTGTTCCTGTTCCTACATATAATTTATCACAATGACAATAATATGTTTGAACACCATTTCCATGGCTAATTACTAACATATTTCCATAAGACCCTTTGTATCCAGAAAATGTTATTGTTCCAGATGCTGCCGCCTTTATTGCTGTACCTCTAGGTGCTGATATATCTAGTCCTGTATGTGATGACCTTCTAATACTGCTTGATGCTCCAAATCTTGATGTTATTACTCCTGATATTGGTCTAATTAATGTTATTCCAATGTTTGCTTTAGCACTTGATGTTGTCCCTTTTGTATTAACACTACCAGATGCTGCATATCTTGCTGAATTTCCTTTTTTTGCAACTGTTACTACTTTTGGTGGCTCTACAAATAGTTTTGCTACTGCTTCATCTGATGTTACTAAATCTTTCATTTCTGTTTCGTACTTTTCTACAATTGCTATTTTTTCTATATTTGAACTATTTTTAGCTTTCAAATCACTTACTACTTTTTCCGCTTCTTCAAAAGTGCTTACATATGTTTTTTCTTCATTATTATCTGTTATTGCATAATATCTATAATATGTAACTCCTGAATCTTTTATTTTATTAAATATTTCATCATCATTTGTTACAATATTTTTTTTCAATAAGCATAATTTATATTCTGGTAATTTATCTACTTGTACAAATGCAATATTATTATTTGTACCATCTCCTTTTTCTACATAGTCATTTATTCTATGTTGAAGTCCTGACCTATCTTCTGTATATCCAACTTGCTCTCCATTTATGAATACACTATATGTTGGTTTATATAAAAATGCTATTGTTCCTACAATTAAAAAAACTGCTATTATAAAAAGAATTGTGAATTTTATGCCTCTTTTAGTATGAATTAACATTTTTTTTAACATTAATTTTCTCTCCTTTGTATACACCCAATTTTCATTGTAATCATATTGTAATATTTCATTTTTTGCAAAGATATTCTAACCTTAATTTCCGTAGCTTTTCTTCTCTTTTTTCACTTTATCTCTTTTTTATTCGTTTTATCTCGTTTTTTCTTTTTCTAACAAAAAGGTGTTTTCTAAGCTAATTAGAAAACACCTTTTTTTATCCTTGCATTTCTGTTTTAACAGTATTTATTTCTGTTACTGTAGCTTTTTGTGCTGGTATATAATAACCTTTACTTTGTGCTACTTTAAATAGTTCATATTGGAAACTTTCATCATTATTTCTTATTTGTTGGAAAGTTTGTCTCAAGTTCATATTTTCACACTCAGAAATAGCAGTTTGGTATGCAGTTAAATCAGATTTTACTCCTGCTAAAATATCATTTACCATTACTTTTTCGTCCATTATTTTTCCTCCTCTAAAATTTAAGTTTGAATTTAATTTTTAGTTATTCCCTAAGAAACTCATCAATTTTTGTTTAGTATTTAACGCATCTTGAGCTGATTTTGTAAACATTTGCTTTATTTGTGGGTCTACTGCTTGTGAAGCATATGTGTTTAATTTTTGATATGTTGTTTCGTGAGCTCCTATAAAATGTCTTAAGTGTTGTAATTCCATTTGGTTTAAATCTGGCATAATAAATCATTCCTTTCATTAAAATTTATTTTTATTATTACCAATTTTTTTCTCTTTTATTCAAAATTATAAATTTTTATACTTTTATCAAACATTTGCAAATTTTACATAAAAATGTTATAATGTTACTATAAAGCTTTTATATTCCTTAAGATTCCTGGCTTAAACGCTAGTCAACATAGTTTATTAACACCTTTAACTAAAGGAAGGAAGAACAATGAATAAGAACACATTTCAGCAGATTGCACTAGTAGCTTGTAGCACTTGGTCTATATTCCTATGGGGAACGTTTTTTTTAAGAGCTTCTAACTATTTTAATGAAATTCTTTCTTTTGCGGATATAGACACATCTCTTAATACCTATTCGGCTGTAATGGAGCTCTACTCTTTCACTCTTATTCGTGATTTTTTCATAACTTTTGCATTTACAAAAGTTATAAGTATTATCAAAAATCTCATTGTAGAGTTCCTTAACTCTACAAAGGACGAAGAAAAGTGAAAGGTAGCTTCCCTCTTAAATTAGAGGGAAGCTATTTAAAATTTTAAAATAATATTTATTGTTTAAATTGGGACACATCTAATAAGATGTGTCCCTAATTGGACAAAATGTCCAAAATGAAACGTCCCTATAACAATATTTTTTCTACTTCTTTCCAATTATTCACTCTTATAAAATTATTTTCTTTTAATTCTTCTTCTGTTATATTTTTATTATGATATGCTGTAAAAAGTAATTTAAGCCTTGCTTCTCCTTTTAATTTTTTAGGGCTATCGTCTATTCTAACATCAGCTTCCAATAATTCTTTATTAGAAATAAATATAAATTTATGTGGGTCTACAAAAGGAAGGTTTTTCCTTAAATAATCATATTTATCATTTAAAGTTTTTCCAGAAACTTCTGGTGCATCTCTAAATACATATGCTGTTGCTATATATAAGTCATATTTTTTATTTAATTTTTCTAATGTCTCTTTTGCACCTTCTACTAAATTTACATAGTCATATACATTTTTTTCTTTATAAAATTCTACCCACTCTTCTAATCTTTCTTTTGGTATTAAATCATTTATGTAATAACTTTCTGCATCTTCTGGTTTATAGTTAGTATTTAAAAATTCATTTATCATTCTTATAAAACCATTTTCTGTTATTACATCATCCATATCTACTATTAATTTTTCCATATACCTCATCCTTTTTAATTATCTATTATTTCTAAATTAGCAAATTTAGCCATTAATCTTTTGTGTCCTACCTTATCAAAGTTAATGTCTACTTTTAAATCATCATCTTCTGGTTCTACTTTATTTATTGTACCTTCACCAAATTTCTTGTGATATATTCTTACACCTGATTTATATTGTGATAAATCTACATTTGTATTATTTTTCTTTTTATTTAAATTACTTAAGAAGCTTTCTGCTGTTCTAAACATAAAGTTATTGTTATTATTATTTTTGTTTCCTATTCCATTATTTATTTTACTTGCTACCATAACTGGTTCTTTTGTATCTATTTTATAACTTTTTACTTTTCCGTTTCCATTATTTCCATAAGACCATTTATAGCTAGAGTCTTCAAACATTCTGTCTTTATTTGTTGTTTCTCCAAATGCTTCTTCATAGCCTTCTAATAATTCTTCTGGTATTTCTTCTAAAAATCTTGATACTTGGTTGTAACTTGTTGAACCAAATATTGTTCTTTGTTTACTACAAGTTAGAAATAGATGTTCTTTTGCTCTTGTAATTCCTACATAACACAAACGTCTTTCTTCTTCTAGTTCTTTTGGCTCTGATATTGATTTATATCCTGGGAATATTCCTTCTTCCATACCTACTAAAAATACTACTGGAAATTCTAGTCCTTTTGCACTATGTAATGTCATTAATGTAACATAGTCTGCATCTTCATCTAAATCATCTATATCACTAGATAATGTTATTCCCTCTAAAAACTGACTTAAACCATTTTCTGCCTCTTCTTCTTCGAATTCTATTGCAACTGTTAAAAATTCATCTAAGTTTTCAATTCTATTTTCTGCTTCTATTGTGTTCTCATTTTCTAGTGCTTTTATATATCCTGATTTTCTTAATGTTTCTTTTATTAAATCAGAAATATTCATATCATCTTTTTTAGCTTTTAATTCTTCAATTACATTTATAAATTCTCTTGAATTTATAAATACTCTATTTAAACCAAACTCATCTGCTCTTTTTATTATTTCATACATAGGAATTCCTGTGTCATTAGAAATTGCTTCTATTTTATCTAAGCTTGTTTTTCCTATTCCACGTTTTGGTTCATTTATTATTCTTCTTAAACTTAAGTTATCATTTGTGTTTTGTATTAATCTTAAATATGCAATTATATCTTTAATTTCTTTTCTTTCATAGAATTTTAGACCACCTATTATTTTATATGGTATATTTTCTCTTCTTAAGATATCTTCTATTGCTCTTGATTGTGTATTCATTCTATACAAAACAGCAAAATCATTATATTTATAATATTCTTCTCTTTTTAAATGTTCTATTTGTTCTACAATGTATCTTGCTTCATCATATTCATCTTCTGCTTGATATACTTTTGGCAAATTTCCTTCTTCATTTTGAGTCCATAATTCTTTTTTATATTTTACTTCATTATTTGAAATAACACTATTTGCTGCTTTTAATATATTTCCTGTACAACGATAATTTTGCTCTAATTTTATTATTTTAGTTCCTGGGAAGTCTTTTTCAAAGTTTAATATATTTGATATATCTGCTCCTCTAAATGAATATATACCTTGGTCATTATCTCCAACAACTGTTATGTTTTTATATTTTGATGCTAAAATTGTTACTAATGTAAATTGTGATTTATTTGTGTCTTGATATTCATCTACTAATACATATTTAAATTTATCACAATAATATTCTCTTATATCTTCATTGTCTTGTAATATTTCTATTGTATAATTTATAATGTCATCAAAATCTATTGCATTATTTTCTTTTAATCTTTTTTGGTATAATTCATATATATCTGCTATTTTTTCTTTTCTAAACTCACCATTTGTTCTTGCTCTATACATTTCTGGTGTTAACATTTCATTTTTTGCATTACTAATTTCTGATATTACTGCTCTTTCATTAAATAATTTATCATCTATGTTTAAATCTCTTAAACAATTTTTTACTAATGTTCTTTGGTCTGTTGTATCAAATATTATAAAAGATGTTTCAAAACCTATTCTATCTATAAATCTTCTTAATATCCTAACACAAATAGAGTGAAATGTTCCCATCCAGATGTCTCCTGCAACATCTCCAACTAACCCTACTATCCTTTCTTTCATCTCATTTGCTGCTTTATTTGTAAAAGTTATTGCAAGTATATTCCAAGGTTTTACCCCTTTTTCTTTTATTAAATATGCTATTTTATGTGTTAATACTTTTGTTTTACCGCTTCCTGCTCCTGCTATTACTAAACAAGGTCCTTCTGTATTTACTACGGCTTCATATTGTTTATCATTTAATTCTTTTAATATTTCTGACATTTTTACCATTCCTTTTTCGCTTTTTTGACTTTTTTAATTATACCAATTTTAATATTTTTTTACAAGCGAATACAAAAGTTTTTAACAAAAAAACTTCACTTTGGAATAGTTTTTATTTTATTTTTTCTATCAATAGTTCTATACACTTACTTATTTCTTTTGAACAATCTAAATATGTTTCTTTATCATACCCCCAAGGGTCTTTTATATCTATTTTATTATGATTTTCTTCATCATAATTTACATATTCTTTCATTGTGAAAACTTTTCCCTTTAAGCTTGGATATAATTCTAATACATCTTCTTTATGGTATTTTGTTGCACATAATATTAAGTCCATATTTTCTATATTGGAATTTTTAATATTTGTTGCTCTATGTTTTTTTAAGTCTACATTATAATATTTTTCCATAATATATATTGCTTCCCAAGTAGACTTTTCACCATTATAAGCTGTTACTCCACAAGAATAGACTTTTACATTTTCTATTTTTAAATCTTTTAGTCTTTTTTCTAACAAATGATGTGCCATTGCACTCCTACAAATATTTCCTGTACATACAAACATTATATTCATATACCGTTTTCCTCCTCTAAGCCTAGTAAAAATAGAAAAGCATATGCTGGTATTTTTACTAATTTCTTTTTATTATCTAATTCTATAACTTCACTATCTAAATCATTTTTAGTAATTATGAATAGCCTATCATTTTTATCCGTTTTTGTAAATATTGGGTTATCTTTTTCTATATTTGTTTTTTCCCTATATTTTACTTCAATATACATATTTTCTTTTACTGAATTTGTAACTACATCTATTTCTTTTCCTTTTTTATCTCTAAAAAAGCCAATATTTCCTGTTATTTTTTCCATATAAGTATGAATATGTCTATATACTGCTGTTTCTACAACATATCCTAATTCTGTGCTACTTAGAGAATAATTTTGTTTCATTAAAACTGCGTTTCTTATTGCACTATCTACTATATATATTTTAGGGTTTGACTTTAATATTTTAACTCCACCTTCATTTAATGGACTACTTATATATATCAAATTTGCTTTTTCTAAAAGCCCTATATAATCTTGTACTGTTGGTACTGATACTTCTTCTAATGTTCTTGCTATTTTATTATAGCTTATAATATTTCCTGACTCATAACATAAGTATGTGAATATGTTTTCTAAAGTACTTATATTTCTTACTTTAAACGTTTCTGGTATATCATTTTTTATCGCTTTTTCTACTAAATCTTCTCTTAAGATTTTTTGCATAGCAACATCATCTGTAATTTTTACCGCTTCTGGAAAACCGCCAATAAACAAATATCTATTAAAATCTTCTTTTATGGGTTCTAATATATTTATTAAGCTCTTTAATTCTTCTGTACTCATTTTTTCTAAATCTGTTATTTTTAAATCTTTTGGTATTTGTTTTTTTATGTTTCCAATCACAGATTTATAATTTGTAAATATTGATGTTATTTCTTCTGTATCTTTTGCTTTTAATAATTCTTTTCTTACATCATTTGGCAAGTCTTTTATTATATTTAATATATCTTCTCCTGTAATCTCATTTTCTTCATATAAAAGCTCACAATATTCATAAAAAGATAAAGTTGGAACTGTTAGATTTATCCACCTTCCAACACCACTTTCCACACTTCCTTTTTCTAACTTTGTACTTGCACTTCCAGTGGCTAATATATTCCAATTTTTATTTGAATCATAAAATACTTTAAGCCAAGCATCCCAATTATTCGAGCTTTGTATTTCATCTAAAAATAAATATATTTCTCCTTTTGGTAAAACATAATTTATATAAATTTCTATTAATTTATTTATTTCATATGTTTTAAGAATTGGGTTATCTAAAGATATATATAATATATTTTTCTCATTAACACCTTTTTTTAATAATTCATTTATTATTTGATACATAATTGTGGTTTTACCAACACGCCTTGTTCCTGATAATAATACAAACCTTCTAATATCACTATTTAAAAAAGCTTCTTTTGTGTCATAAAAAGCCTTTCTTTTCATATTCTTCAGATTTTCTTTTTTAACTGTCTTTGTTTTCCACCAATAATTATATTCACTAAAAACTCTTATTACTTCTTCTTCTGATATAATCGCCATATCATCACCCACTTTTAAAATATAGTTTACAATTTATATATAATATTATAAACTATATTTTATAAAAAGTCAATTTTTTATAAAATGCACTTTTATAATTTCGTTGCAAATATTCCTATTATAAATCCAAGCATATTACCTACTGCTGTCATTCTTCCTTTATATAAACTATTTGATTCTGGAATTAATTCTCCGAGATACTATATATAGCATTGCTCCTGCTGCAAAACTTAAACATATAGAAATTACTTGTTCTGAAATAGAACCTATAATTGCTCCAAAAAATGCTCCTATTCCTGTTGTTATTCCAGATAAAATCACATAAAAAATAACTTTACTAGGTTTCATACCACCATTTTTCATAGGAATAGCCATTGAAATTCCTTCTGGTATATCATGAAAACAAATAGCAATTGCAAGGCTTAAACCTAGTTTTAAAGATGCTTCAAAACCAGACCCGAATTGCTAAACCTTCCGGAAAATTGTGTATTGCTAAACCTATTGATACTATCATACCTGTTTTTAATAATTTGTTTTCTTTATTGTTTGTATGTATTTTAGAACTAAATTTTCTATCTACTAATAAATCACAAAAAATCATAACAATTATTCCAAGTAAAATTCCTAAAATTGATTCAAAAATATTACTTATTTCTAAACTTTCTGGTATTAAATCAAAACATATTACTGACATCATAAGTCCTGATGCTAATGCTAATATAAAACTTAAAAATTTATTTGACTTTCTCTTTAAAACAATTCCTAAAATTCCACCTAATGTCGTTCCAAATGTTCCAAAAAACAAACTTAGAAGCGTAGTTTTTACTATTTCCATAAAAAAACTCCTTACAATCTATTTATTTAAATCTATTGTAAGAAGTTTATTTTTATTCTTATTATTTTATTTAAGAAGCTTATTTTTATATTTTTTTATTTAATGTTTTTTCTTCTATTACATTTCCTTCTATATCTTTTAACACTAATCTATTTTCGTCAAATATTAAATAACTATGTTTACTATTTTCTTTAGGTAAAGATATTGAGCCTGGGTTTGCAAATATAATTCCATCTTTTTCTTTTATAAAACCTATATGGAAATGACCATACATCATAATATCTATTTTTATTCCTAATGGTGGCATATTATCTATATTATATTTATGTCCGTGTGATAAAAATACATTATAACCATTTACGTTTAATTCTATATATTCTTTTAAAGGAAACTCTGAAATCATTTCATCTACTTCAGCATCACAATTTCCTTTTGTAACCATTAGTTTATCTTTTAATGAATTTAAAATTTTAGAAACTTCCATTGGGTTATATTCATCTGTTAAATTGTTTCTTGGTCCGTGATAATACAAATCTCCTAAAAGTGCTATTTTGTCTGGCTTTTCTTTTTCTACTATCTCTAATATTTTTTTAGCATAATATAAAGAACCGTGAATATCAGATATTACTAATAATTTCATATTATTCGTCGTCTCCTTTTAATTTTTCTGCTCTGTCTGCTGCAATTAAATTATCTATCATTTCGTCTAAATCACCATTTAAGAAATTTTCTATTTGATATATACTCATACCTATTCTGTGGTCTGTTATTCTTCCTTGAGGGTAATTGTATGTTCTTATTTTTTCGCTTCTATCTCCAGAACCTACTTGAG
Organism: uncultured Clostridia bacterium; assembly: GCA_944393755.1. Taxonomy (GTDB): domain Bacteria; phylum Bacillota; class Clostridia; order TANB77; family CAG-508; genus CAG-269. The sequence continues at coordinate 27,913 of CALYBF010000001.1, forward strand.
ACCTTCTCTCACTTGCTATACTGTTATCTTGTTTTGCTTTTTCTATTTCATAAAGTTTTGTTCTAAGCATTTTCATTGCGTTATCTCTATTTTGGAATTGTGATCTTTCTGTTTGGCACTCTACTGTAATTCCTGTTGGTATGTGTATTAATCTTACAGCAGATGAAGTTTTATTAATATGTTGTCCGCCTGCTCCTGAAGACCTAAACACTTCCATTTTTATGTCTGCTGGGTTTATTTCTATTTCTACATCTTCTACAACTGGTAAAACCGCAACTGTTACTGTTGATGTGTGTATTCTTCCACTACTTTCTGTATCTGGTACTCTTTGTACTCTGTGTACTCCACTTTCGAATTTTAATCTACTATATACACCTTTTCCTGTAATCATAAAAGATATTTCTTTATATCCACCAAGTCCTGTTTCATTTTCATTTAAAATTTCTACTTTCCAATGTTTTTTCTCTGCATACATTGAATACATTCTAAATAATGTCCCTGCAAATAATGCTGCTTCTTCTCCGCCTGCTCCTGCTCTTATTTCACAGATAATGTTTTTATCATCATCTGGGTCTTTTGGAATTAATAAAAATTTTAATTGTTCTTCTAATTTTGGAAGTTGTTCTTTTTTATCATAATATTCTGTTTCTGCAAGTTCTTTCATTTCTGGGTCTGTCATTAATTCTTCTGCTTCTTCCATTTCTTGTTTTACTTTTTTATATTCTCTAAATTTTTGTACTAATTCTTCCAAATCAGAATGTTCTTTCATTGCTTTTTTCCACTCTGTTTGATTAGATATTAAATCTGGGTTTGATATTTCCTTTGTTAATTCCTCATACCTTTTTTCTATTGCCTCTAATTTCTCAAACATATTTATTCTCCTCCATATTTTTTAACAATAGTTATTATACTACATTTTATAGGTTATTACAAGAGTAAATTGTTTAGATTATCCTTGACCGTATGTTTGTTTAGCAAATATAAAAAAAGCATTGTAGTAGCAAAAATTACTATTATGCTTTTTTCTTTATAATTTACAATTATTATATAATGTTAATATTTATGTAACATATATTTTTTGCACAATTTAATAAAAATACTTGATAGTTTTTATTATATAAAATTAAATATATAAATCTCATGAGCTCTGCAGAATTCTCTGCAGAGCTCTGCAGAATTCTCTGCAGAGAATTTTTTATTTTTTTATTTTCCATAAAGACTTAGTATCAGAGCCTAAATTTTCTATCATATTCTTTTTTCTTAAATAGGTTAATGCTGTTCTAATTTTATTATTTATATTTTTTTCTTCTCCTTGTAATTGTGGATAAATATAATTATTTATTTCTTTTCTAGTTCTTCCTTCACTTTTATCAATATATTCTAAAATTAAATTTCTTAATGATGCTGAATCAATATAATCTTTTTTATTATTTCTTTCATTAATTAATGGAATTTTAACTTTAAATATTTCATCATCAATAAATTCTGGTAGACCACCACTATAAATTCTTGTATATTTTACAATTTTTCTAATTCCTGAACCTAATTCATCAGCCAAACCTATTTCTTTAAAAAAACTAGCAATTTTAGGATTTTTAGGGTATGGTGAGTAATTATTTAAATCTATATATCCTATAATTCTTGGTTTATTTGCATTTTCAGTTAAAATATCTTTACTTGTAATGATTAACTTTGCTGGATAAGGATTAGAATACTCTCTGTGTATTAATAAGTTAGCACATAGTTCACGTGCAATAACATCTCTCACATTAATCCTTTGATCTTCTTCTATATAAAATTTATCATTTAAATGTTTTTTTATAAAATTAGTTAATCTTTCGTAGCTTTCCAACAAATTAGTTTTTATATCATCTCTATCATCATATCTATCTAAATTTTTTATTTTTAATATAGCATCCGTTCTATAATATGATAATGCGGAAGATATTACTTCATCTTTTCCAAATAATAATATGCAAGCTAAATTAAAACCTTCTTCTCCTGTTTGTAAATTTTTTTCGTATAATCCCGCACTTCTTAACATTTCTAAATCTTTCATTTTTGCCCAAGGATGATTCGAAGTTCGGTTTGATGCCATTATTCTTGCTTTTTCAATTAAATCTATTCTTAAATCATTAAAGGTTGCATAAGGAAATATTTTATTTTCAATATAAGTACTACTTTTTCTTATGTATAAATCGGAAATCAGCATAGTATTATTACTTATATCAAAATCTCCTTCCAGCTTTCTATCATATATCTTATTTGCAGTTCTATGAACATCTGAACTTTCATAAACATAAATATGCAAAATATATTTTTCTTTATATACATATTCTTTTATATCTAAATGTGCTGTTGGAAATAATTTTTCTGGATTATTACATTGTGATACAAAATCTTTTTCCATTTCTTTTAGATAGTCTTTATAAACACCTATTATTTCTCCATTATCTTTTACTCCAAGAAAAATATGACCGCCACTTCTATTGAGCATTGAACATATACTCTCAAATAAGCTACTTGGTAACTTTTTCTTTGCTTCTTTAAATTCAACCGTTATGCTTTCTCCCTTTCTTATAATCTTTTGAAGATTAATTGGTAGTTCTTCACACTCCATAACAATTGTCTCCTTTCGTTTAACTATTAATACTATAATGTTTTATATTATAATTCACAATTATTATATAATACTAAATTTTTATCTAATATATCTTTTTCTCTTTTTGTGCAAGTTAATAAAATCACTTGATGATTTTTAAATTTATCATCTATGTATTTTAAAACATTTTCTAGTCTTTCGTCATCAAAATATGCAAATGTTTCATCTAAAATAATTGGCATAGATTCTTTAGATAAATCTTCTATCATTGATAGTCTTAAAGATAAATACAGTTGGTCTATTGTTCCTACACTTAATTTAGAAGCAGGTATATAATCTCCATTTTCTATTTCTACAATTAAGCCTTCTTCATCATTAAATCTAATATTATTATATTTACCATTTGTAATATTAGAAATATTTTTAGATAATTCTTCTGTAAATTTAGGTGTTACTGAATTTTTCATATTAATATATGCATTTTCTAAAACCTGTTTTGCAAGCATAAAACTTAAGTTGTTTTTTTGAAGAGTTGACATTTTTTCTTTATTATTAACCAATTCTTCCTCTATTTTTGATAAATTATCTAATTTTGGTTCTATATTTTTTTGATCTAATTCTAATTTATGAAGTTCTATGTTTTTATTATTTAATTCTTCTTGTAAATTTCTTAGTTCAAACTCTATATTTTCTAAATCAAGTAATTCATTTAATTTAGAACTTTCTATTAGGTCTAAATATTTATTCTTAATTTTTTCTTTTTCTAAATTTATTTTTAAATCAAGATTGTTTTTTAGTTCTTGTAATTTGTTATCAATTTCTAAATTATTATTATTTAAAATTTCTACTTGTTGTTCCAAGCCGTTTATTTCTAAATTAATATTATTTATTAATTCTTGTTTCTTTTCATTTTCTTTATTTTCTGTTTCTATTATTTTATTTAATTTATTTTTTTGTAAAAAATAATAAACTAAAACAGCTGGTATTGTTAATAAAATAATATAATTTATAATCCTATTTTTAATAAATACAAATTGTAATACATTTATTAGTATAACTAAAATTGATAGTATTGAAACTTTTTTATTTAAATTCTTTTTTTCTTTTTCTATTCTTTTACTATTTTTCTCATTATCAACTCCGTTTGCTAAAATATGGCTATTATTTTTCTCAATTTCTTTTCTTTTTTGTTTTAATAAATTTATTTTTTCTATATTTTCATTTTTAATATTTTCTTGGATATTTATTTTTTCTTTTTCTATTTTTTCTTTTTCTTCTAAAATTTTTATTTCTTTCATAAAATTATTTTGATTATCAAGTTCTTTTATTTCGTCTTTTAAATTATTTTTATTTTCTTCTATTTCATATTTAAAATCTTGATATTTACTTAAATTTTGTTTTTCTGTTTCTAAATTTTCTATATTTCTTTCTAATATATTAATTGGTTTTTCTCTAGATTTTGTAGTACCTATTTCATCTAATTGTCTTCTATTTATTCTATCTACTGCTCTTTTATATGATACATTGTCTTCTCCAGTTCCAACCAAATTAGCTAGTTTTTGTACTAAAATGTTTTGCTCTTTATTTCCAAGTTTTACTTCTTGCTGTCCAACTACTAATGTAGATAAAAACAACTCTTCATCTACTTTTGTTTGTTCATAGAAAAATTCATTTCCTTTTGTTTTATCTATATTAAATTCTTTTGATATATCTTCTTTATTTTCATTAAATATTTTTGGGTTTTTCTTTTTAAAATCTCTAAATACTTCATATTTATTTCCATTATCTAATTCATATTCAATTCTTCCTGAAAAATCTTCACCACTCCAAGGCATATATCTTTCATAATTTGAATATTCTTTTCCATTTTTGTTTTTAGATATTCCATAAACACTATCTACTATGAAGTTTAAAAGTGTTGATTTTCCTGCTTCGTTTTTACCATATACTATGTTTATTCCTGGTTTTAAATCTATTTCTTTCTCTTTTAACTTTCCATAAGAATTTATTTTTAATTTATTTATTTTCAAAATATCACCTCTATTTTAAAGCATCTAGACCTATTTCGATTGCTTTTTCTATTATTTCTTTTTTATCTTCTTCTGTACTTTCTAATTTTTCTAACATTTCTTTTACAAATAAGCCTCTTAATGTATTTTCGTTTGCTATTTTCTCTAATTCAACTGCTATTTTTGTTTCATCTTTTATCTTTATTATTCTTTCATCTAAAATATATTTTAGTAAATCATATTTATCTATTTCAAAATTTCTTCCACCTACTAATATTATTTCCACATATTGATTAGGTTCGATTTCTAAAGAATTTATTTTTTCAATTAATTCTTCTTTTGAGTTTAAATTATCCACATTTACTTCTATTTTTGTGAATAACTTTTCATCTAATGGCACAAATTCTAATTTTAAACCATTATTTATTTCTCCAACTATCATACCATGTTTACCTAATTCATCAAAACCTAGAGAAATAGTAGAACCTGGGTATACTATTTTTTGATTAGGATATGAATTATAATTAGGTTTATGTATATGACCTAATGCTACATAGTCAAAACCTTTTTCTTCTAAAACTTTACTAGATATTGGGTTATATGGCTTGTCATCTTTTTGACTGCCATCTAAATTTCCGTGTATTACTAAAATGTTTGGTTTTCCTTCATCTTCTAAATTAAAATCTTCAATTCCACAACTATTACAGTAAAAATCATCAAAACTATAGCCATATATATTACAATCTGGCTCTTCTACTTTTTCTATAAAAGACTCAAATATTTTTACATTTGAATTCCAATTAAATTTATTGTAGTATGAGTTTTTTACTTTTGGGTCGTGATTTCCTGCTGATATAAATATTTTCACATTTTCTATTTCTTTAAATAAATTATTTATATATTCTATTGTTGTTTGTTTTATATATTTGTGTTCGTACAAATCTCCTGAAATAAATAAATAATCTACATTTTTTTCTTTTATATATTCTATTATTTTCTTAAATACTTTTCTTTGTTCTAACCTTCTTAAGTCTCCCATTATACCTTTATCTGATAAGCTTGTAAATGCACTATCTAAATGCATATCTGCTATATGAATGAATTTCATTTTCTCACCTCTGAAATATTCTACTATATTTTTTTTATTTTTACAAGCAATTTGCGAAAAAAGTTTCGCAAAAAAAATAACTATACTATCTAAAACTAGACTATATAGTTATTTTAAAATTAATTTTTTACTTATTATTTATTTTATATATAAAGTGTTTCGCAAATAATGGTTAATAACGATAGTACAAACCTATAATGGTTACTTAAATTGTAAAATATAAAATATAAGATATATTATAATATGTTCCTAATTCTAATGTTTATTCTATTATTTCTTTTGGTATCATTTTATCTTCATATTTTCTAATACTTCTTCTTTCTTTTATATTTTTAATAACTTCGTTCATAAATACCACTTCTATTTTTCTAAACTTAAATTTATTAATCTTGTAATTAACTCTCTATATGGAATACCACTTTTCTCAAACATTTTAGGATACATACTAATACTTGTAAAACCTGGCATTGTATTTATTTCATTTATAATTATTTTATTAGTTTTATTTTCTACAAAAAAATCTACTCTAGATAGCCCTTTTCCATCTATTGCTTTAAAAGCTTTTATAGCTTGTTTTCTTATTTCTTCTGATATCTCTTCTGGAATCTCTGCCGGTATTTCTGTTTTTGATTCTTCATTTTTATATTTAGCATCATAACTATAAAATTCATCTGCTGATTTTATTTCACCAACGCAAGATGCAATTACTTCTTCATTTCCTAAAACTGCACACTCTATTTCTCTTCCATTTATTCCTTGTTCTATTAAAATTTTGTTATCAAACTCAGAAGCATATTCTATATTTTCTATAAGTTCCTTTTCACTTTCTGCTTTTTTTACTCCTACACTTGAGCCTGAATTTGATGGTTTTACAAACATAGGGAACTCTAAATTTTCTGTTATTTTCTTAGCAATTTCTTTTAAATCTAAAATTTTTTCATTTAAATTTTTATCTATATAAATATATGTATCTTTATATTTTCTTACATATTCATATGGTGTTTGATTAAGCCCAGCTTTTTCAAATACTATTTTGGTATAAACTTTATCCATACCAACACTAGAAGCTAATACTCTACAACCAACATATGGTATTTTTAATAATTCAAATAAACCTTGTATAGTTCCGTCTTCTCCATATAGCCCGTGTAATACTGGAAATACCACATCTAGTTTTTGTAAATATTCTTCTATATTTTCTATCTCAATTATGTTTTCAACTTCTGCTCCTAGTTCTCTTTTTTTACCGTCTTCAATAAATATATACCATTTCCCTTGTTTATCTATATATATTGGAAATACTTCAAATTTCTTTCTATCTATATTTCCAAGTATAGAACCAGCAGATACTACAGATACTTCGTTTTCTGTAGACATACCACCAAATATAACTCCTACTTTTATTTTTTCCATAAATCAATCACCTCTTCTGCTATTTTATAAAACTTCATACCATTTGATGCTTTAAATAAAATAACATCATTATTTTTAACTATTTTTTCTAATAAAGGTTTTATCTCTTCTGTTTTTCTTAAATAATAAACCTTTTCTTTATTCGCACTTTCTCTTGCCACATCTGCTATATATCTCGCATTTTCGCCACAGGATATTAATATATCTATATTATTTTTTACAACCTCTTTACCTACTTTTTTGTGTAGTTCTTCTGAAAAATCTCCTAGTTCAAACATATCTCCTAGCACTGCTATTTTTCTTTCTTTAAATTCTGATAATACTTTTAATGATGCTGCCATTGACTCTAAACTTGCATTATATGCATCATTTATTATTTTTATACCATTTTTTAGTTCTACTATATCCATCCTTTTTTTAGTAAGTTCAAAACTTTCTATTCCTTCTTTTATTTTATCTTCTTCTATTTTTAAAACTTCTCCTACTGTTATTGCGCATAAAGCATTTAATATAAAATGTTCTCCACCTACTGGTACATTTATTTTTTCTTCTACATTATTTATTTTACAAGTAAATGTACTTTTATTTTCTTCTAATTTAATTTCTTTTGCCATAATATCACTTTGTTCTTTAATTCCATAGGTTTTTATATTATAATTTTCTTTATTTTCCTCATACCATTTATGTAATAAATCATTATCATTATTGATAATTACTGCTTCCTTTTTACTTCCTTCTAATATTTCTAATTTTGCTTTTAATATATTTTCTCTTGACCCTAAATTTCCTATATGTGATGTCCCTATATTTGTTATTATACAAATAGTTGGTTTTGCAATTGATGTAAGCAAAGATATTTCTCCAAAATGGTTCATACCCATTTCTATAACAGCTACTTCTTCATCTTGTAATCTTAGTATTGTAAGTGGTAAGCCTATATTATTATTATTATTTCCTTCTGTTTTTAATGTTTTATATTTTTTAGATACTACATTTGCTACTATGTCTTTTGTACTTGTTTTTCCCACACTTCCTGTTATTGCAATTACTGGTATGTTATATAGACTTCTTTTATATCTTGCTATACTATACAAAGCTTCTAATGTGTCTTCTACTTTTATTATGTTTTTATCTGCCCATTTTTTTAATTTTTCGTCTTCGATTTGCACATTTTGTACTATAACTGTGGAAGCTCCATTTTCTAATGCTTTTTCCCAGAATAAATTTCCGTCAAAAGTTTCACCCTTTATTCCTATATAACAATCTCCTTCTTTTATTGTTCTTGTGTCTTTTGAATAACTCATGCAAACATATTCTTCATTTCCTACTAATAATTTTCCTTTTGTTGCTTCTATTATATTTTTAATACTTAAATCTTTCATCTCTTCTCCTTTTCTTCTTTTGGTAAATTATATGTCTTTTTCTCTTCTTTTGCAACTAATTTTAAAATCATTTCATAATTTTAATGTGTTTTATTTTTTCAGTTCATAGTTTAATTTAGCATTTTTACCACTTATATTATTATATTTTTTAATTAATTAAGAAAATTAAAAGACCTAAATCGGTCTTTTAATCTTTTAAACATCCTATGGGAACTACTAATATTCCTTCTTCAGTAGTGTAAGCCATTTCTGTTCCTGTAATTACCATTAAAAATTCTGGCTTGCCTAGTTTAGGTTCATTTTCTATTATCAGTTTTTGTAACTCTAATAAATGTTCTTCCGCTTCTTTTACTCTTGTTCCTCCTAACTTTGTTTCTATTAGTGCATATCTTCCATCGTCAAAATGCACAACATTATCACACTCCAAATTATATCTATCTCTATAATGTTTTAAAGTACCACCTATTGAACTAACATATACACTTAAATCTCTATTTACTAAATTCTCAAATAAAAGCCCATATGTTTCAATATCAAGCATTATTTCTTTTGGAGAACATCCTAATGCTGCAACTGCTAATGATGGATCTATCATACTTTTTTTATTTGCTGTTCTTATTGATGTTTTACTTCTAATATTAGGATTCCACGCTTCAATTGCATCTATTATATATAATCTTTTTAAAATATTCATATAGTCCATTATGGTTCTATCACTAACATCTGAATAATTTGCTCTTACATCTGCAATTATTGACTGATTAGAACCTATTGTAGAAACTTGTCTTGCATATGCTTTTAATATAGCTCTCGCTAAACTAGGATTTCTTTTTACTCCATCTACTTTTGAAATGTCAGATTCGCATAATACATCTATATAATTTTTTGCTATTTGCAATGCTTGTTTTTCTGGTAAATTAATAGAACTTGGCCATCCTCCACGACAAAGCACGTGTGCAATTTTTTCATAGTCTAAATCTGTCCTTATTCCATCTATTTCTCTTTTTCCGTCTAATATATCTTTTAGAGAAATTTTCCCATTAGAATCTCCACTTTCGAATAATGTCATTGGTTTCATAGTTATAAAAGAAAATCTTCCTACGCCACTATGCATTGTATCATCTTCTTTTGGCGTTGCTGAACCTGTAAGAATATATTGATTGGTTTCTCCTATATTATCTATTGAATATCTAACTGCATTCCATAACTTTGGTACTATTTGCCACTCATCAATTAATCTTGGCTTTTCACCTTCCAGCAACAAAGATGGTCTCGTATTTGCAAGCTCTATATAATTCTCTTGTAAATCCGGGTTTTGCATTTCTAATACACTTTTTGCAACCTGTTTTGCACTAGTCGTTTTCCCACACCATTTCGGTCCTTTTATAACTACTGCACCTGATATAGATAATTTTTCTTTTATTTCTTTATCAACTATTCTTTTAATATATTTCATTTTCTCACCTCTATATTATATATTATACACTTTTTAAAATTTTATTTCAATATTTTGAGGTAATTTATTTCGTAATTTTGAGTCATTTTATTTCATATTTTTGCGGTATTTCATTTCCAACTTTTGCGGTAATTTCTTTTATATTTTTTATCCCCCTTTAATACTATAACTAATACTATTCTTTAATTTCCTCAGAAATTTTATCACATTTTATTTTTTATTTACTATTTTAAAAGCCTAGAGTTATTACTCTAAGCTTCTTATTTTCTTATTCTACTGTTCTATTTGCTATTTCAATTGCTTTTTTTACAATATTCCCACAGTCTTTAGATGAAACATTTGCCCAAGAACCACCGTCTTTTTTAACTGTGTCATATACTCCTAGTTCTTTTGCTATTTCTTCTCTTAAATTATTTGATATTAACTTACTCATAATATCCTCCTTGTAAATTTTCTTAAAATAGAAAATTTCATAAATTGGACTCATAAAACTTAAATAAAAGTTTTATAATTATAGTATATACAATTTTTAAAAATTTATTTTGACAATTTTTTATATAAATATATATTTTTTTACAAAAAAATATGCTATAATTAAATAGATACTTAGCAAAGGGAGAGTTAAATGAGCGTTAAAGAAGTTGAAAAAGAAATTAAAGAAGAAGTAAAGCAAGAAAATAAAAAATTAGAAAAAAATTTGAAAACCGAAGAAACTACAGCTATAGTAAAAAAAGATGAAAATAACGATGTTCTAAAATTTGAACCTTTAAAAAAAGAAAAGAAAAGTGTTTTATCAATTTTAGGTATTTTAGTTTTTATTATTATAGCTATTTTTATTATTGCTTTTTTAATTTTTACAGGATACAATGCTTTAAACCAAAATATGGCATTTGGTGTACATATTAAAGGTATTGATGTTTCAAATATGAGTAAAGATGAAGCAAGAACTACTATTGAAAATTATATTAATCAATCTTTACCACAAGAAATAACTTTAAAACACGGTGATTATCAAGCAACTATATCTCTAGAACAAATAGAAACTAGTTTTGATATAAAAGATGCCGTAAATAAAGCTTATAGTGTTGGTAGACAAGGAAATATTTTCCAAAATAATTTTTATGTTTTATCTTCTATGTTTGGAAATGTTAATATAGAACCAACTGTAAATCTTAATAGCGAGCAATTAACTGCAAATCTTAATGAAATCTCTTCACAATTACCTGACAAAGTTATTGAAAGTAGTTATTATATAGAAGATAATAATTTAATAATAACAACAGGAAAAGAAGGTGTAGTTGTTGATATAGATGCTACTATAAAAGCTATAAAAAATGGACTTTCTAATTTAGAAACTATAAACCAACCTATAGAAATTGTTGTGGCAAATAAAACACCTACTCCTATTGATATAGATAAAATACATACTGAAATATATAAAGAGCCAAAAGATGCATATTATACGCAAGATCCATTTTCTGTATATCCTTCTGAAAATGGTTTAGATTTTAATATATCAGTAGAAGAAGCCAAAGCTATGATTGCAAGTAATTCTTCTGAAGAATATACAATTCCATTAAAAACACTTTATCCAAATGTTACAACTAATATGATAGGAACAGAAGCTTTTCCAGACTTACTTGCACAATTTTCAACATACTATTCTACACGTGATAAAGACAGAACTACTAATTTAAGATTAGCTGCAAATAAAGTAAATGGTACTGTATTAATGCCTGGTGAGACTTTTTCATATAACAAAGTAGTAGGCGCTAGAACTATTGCTGCAGGTTATAAAGAAGCTCCAATATATGTAAGTGGAGAAGTTGTTGATGGTTTAGGTGGTGGTATTTGTCAAATATCTTCTACAATTTATAATGCTGTTATATACGCAAACCTTGATATTGTAGAAAGAACTAATCACCAATTTGTACCTTCATATGTAAAAGCAAGTAGAGATGCAACTGTTGTTTATGGTACACTTGATTTTCAATTTAAGAATAATAGAAATTACCCTATAAAAATACTTTGTACCGTTTCTGGCGGAGTTGCAACTTGTCAAATTTTTGGTTTAAAACAAGATGACGACTACGAAGTTGAAATTTCAGCATATGAAACTGGTAGAACTGCAAATTCAATTTATTCAGAAGCATATAAGATCTTAAAACGTAATGGGCAAGTAGTTGATAAAGTATTACTTTCAAGAGATACATATAAAAGACATTAAATTTTTAAATAGGATTCCTAAAATTGGAATCCTATTTTTATTTACATAGCAAGTGTACCATTTGGTGTATTTGTAATTATTAAAATATCTTCTTCTCTACCATTTTCAGTATTTATATAAACTAAAAATTCTCTATCATCTACTTTACCTTTAAACTCATAACAAAGAATTTCAGACTTCCACTCTGTAGGAATAACAGCTAAACCACTTGATATTATTTCTAAATCAATATTTAAATCTTTTTTAGCCTCTTCTTCTGATATCTTTATATTACTAATATCTCTATTTTCTACGTGATTATTTAGATATCCAGTTGTTTCTATACCTAAAATCTCACCATTATCTAATGCAACTTTTACTTTTATTAAATCTGGATACATTATTACATTATCTTGCATATAAGCATAATTGATAGTTACAATCCCTTCTTGTTTTAAAAAGTAAGTTTCTTTCATATTAGGAAAACCTTTAGAAGTTAAAAAATCTTTCCCTTTTTGATTTGCTTCTTCTTGTGATATTATCTCTGTATTCACTTCTCTATTTGTATTCATATACACTATATGACCACCTTTTTTAGATACAGAAATATTAATATTTAAATCTTCATTATTTGTTATAGAAAAATCGTAAGCTGGAATTGTAGCATTTTCTGAATAACCTAAATTATTAGTCTCTTTTATATTATTCTTATCTACAAAGTTTTCTGCTATTTCTTTTGCTTTGTTTTCATCTATATCATCACCTGTTAAACCTTTAGGTTCACTACTTGTTAGATGTTCAGAATATGCTCCATCATATATTAAACCAGCATATTCGTGGAAGTTTTCTTCTAGATTACTAAAACTTTCTTTAGAAATATTATCAACCTCTTGTGCAAAAGCCACAGTTCCTTTTTCCGTTAATTCTCCCCATTTAAACCTTCCGTTATTTAAATCTTCTGATAATTGATTTAATGTATTTTCTAAATCTACACTATATGTGTGTAATTCTTTTAAATTATTTAAGTCATCTTGTGTTAGCTTTTCATCATAAATATTTTTCCTAGATAAACTATAACTATAATCACTAACTTGGTTTAAAAACTTTTCAGTGCTTGCTAGCTCCTGGCTTTCTATTGGAAGTCTACTTAAATATGCCTGTGCCAAATTTGCTTCTCTCCACAAATTTGTTAAGGTTTCTGCACCGTGCTCTGGTGTTGATGAAATTAGAGATTTTGCAAGATAAGTTTCCACATTTTGTACATAATCTACTAATTCAAAAAACGCCATATTATAACTGTTTTCTGATGCTTGTCTATATTCTCGTTGTTTTTTATATAGAATTGCTCCTAATATACCAACAATAATTAGTAAAACACATATAACACTAAGCATATGTCCTTTTTTTAATCTATTTTTCCAATCAACTAATATATTTTTCAAAATAATCATCCTTTCTATTTACAAAATATATGCTTTCCTATAGTTTTAACTTGTGGTCTTGACCATATCCATTTATTTGTAGCAGTATTTGGGTTAAAATAATATATACAACCACCTGTTGGGTCCCAACCGTTCATTGCGTCTTTTGCCGCTTTATATACAGTAGATCCTTCTTCTATAGGTACATTAATTTGTCCGTCAGATACTGCTGTAAAAGCTCCACTTTGATATATTACACCTGCTATAGTATTAGGAAACTGTGAGCTTTTAACTCTATTTAAAATAACAGCCCCAACTGCAACCTGACCTTCGTATGGTTCACCTCTTGCTTCCCCATTTATTGCCCTTGCCATAAGTTGTATATCTGAAGTGTTGGACGTTGCTGCATAACTGATATTTTGGTTACTTATATCATTATCAAACACAACTATTGTTATAACCCCTAATATTAATATTGTAAATAAAATACATATCTTAAATATACTTTTCAAAAAACCACCTTTTTCTTTTCCAATTTTTTATTATTTTGTATAAATTTCTTAAGATTTATTCTTTTTTTTGAAATTTTCCTTTGTATATGTTAAAATAACATCAACAAAATAAAAGGAGAAATTTTTTATGAAAGTTTTAATTTTTTATGCCTCATATGGGGGTGGGCATTTAAATGCTGCTAAATCAATCGAAAATTGCATTAAAACTAATTATAAAGATATGGATGTAGAAATGATTGATTGTATGAAATATGTAAATAAAACTATCGAAAAAGTTACAACTGCTGCATATAGAGAAATGGCAAAAAAAGCACCTTGGGCTTGGGGAAGAATTTATTCAGATGCCCAAAAAGGACCACTTGCTCATATTACAACTAGGTCTAATAAAATTATGGCAATTAAATTATTAAAATTACTTAGAGAAAAGAAACCTGACTTAATAATTTCTACACACCCATTTGGTAGCCAAATGTGTAGTTATTTAAAGAGAAAAAACAAGATAAATTCTAAAATAGCAACTATAATGACAGACTTTGCACCACACGACCAATGGCTTGTAGGTCATGAATATACTGATTACTTTTTTGTTGCACATAATAAAATGAAAGATTATCTAATTAATAAAGGAATATCTGAAAGCAAAGTTTTTGATACTGGAATACCTATTTCAGAAAATTTCCAAAAACAATATAATAAAAAAGAAATTTTTGATAAATATAATTTAGATGAAAGTAAATTCACTATTCTTTTCTTTGGTGGTGGAGAGTTTGGACTAGGTAAAACTAGAACTGTACAAATTTTTAATAATTTTGTAGAAGAAACTAAAAATAATAATATACAGATAATTGCTATTTCTGGGAAAAACCCTAGAATGAAATCAGCATTTGAAGAAGTTGTAAATTCTAATAATGCAGGAATTAATGTTAGAATAATAGAATTTTCAAATGAAGTACCAAAACTTATGGCAATTGCAAATTTAGTTGTAACCAAACCAGGTGGTCTTACTACTTCTGAGAGTTTAGCTTCTCATTTACCTATGGTTGTTATTAACCCTATACCAGGTCAAGAAGAAGAAAATGCTGAATTTCTAGAGAGTAAAAATATTGCTGTTTGGATAAAAAAATCTGATGATTCTAAAGAAATAATTGAAAGTCTTTTAAATAATAAAGAAAAAATTAGTATTATGAAAGAAAATACAAAAATACTTGCAAGACCTAATTCAACAAGAGATATTTGTGATGTCTTATTTAAAAGTTAATATAAAAAAGCCACACCTTAATAAAATAAGATGTGGTTTTTTACATTTCTCTTCTTCCTTCTAGTGCTTTTGTAAGTGTTATTTCATCTGTATATTCTAAATCTCCACCTACTGGTATACCGTGAGCTATTCTTGTTACTTTTATTCCCAATGGTTTTATCAATTTTGATAAATACATCGCTGTTGCTTCACCTTCTACTCTTGGGTTTGTTGCAAGTATTACTTCTTTTACTTCTCCCCCCATTAATCTTGAAAGTAATTCTTTTATTTTAATATCATCTGGACCAACACCGTTCATTGGTGATATTGAACCATGTAAAACGTGATATACTCCTTTAAATTCGTGCGTTTTTTCCATTGCTACAATATCTCGTACATCTTCTACAACACATATAACACTCTGGTCTCTTTTAGGATTACCACATATAGAACAAGGGTCTGTATCTGAAATATTGAAACATTTACTACAATATTTTAAATTTTTCTTAGCATTAATAATTGAAGAAACAAATTCATTTGTTTCTTCTTCAGAACAATTTAACATATAAAAAGCTAATCTTGCTGCTGTTTTATGTCCTATACTTGGTAATCTTTCAAAACTTTCTATTAATTTTTCTATTGATGGCGAATATAATGACATCCTTTATTCCTCCAGTTTTATTTTATAAACCTAAGCCTGGTATATTATATTTTCCAAGTGATTGTGCTTGTGCTGAGTCTACTTGTCTTAAAGCTTCATTTACACAAGTTAAAATTAAATCTTCTAACATTTCTACATCATCTGGGTCTACCACTTCTGGTTTTATTTTTATTTCTTTTATAGTTTTCTCTCCAGAAACTTTAACTGTTATTGCTCCACCACCACTTGATGTTTCAAACTCTTTAACTGCTAACTCTGCTTGTGATTTTTCCATATCTGCTTGCATCTTTTTTGCTTCTTTCATTAAATTTCCAAGGTTCATACCTCCAAAACCTCCCATACCTCCTGGGAAACCTCCTCTTTTTGACATTATAAATTCCTCCTTATTTTTTATTTTATAATTAATCAATGACATTAAATGGTATGTCTGAATCATTTGCAAGTTTTTGTAAATTTTCTTCATTTGTTATATTATGAACATTACTATTTCCAGAAATATATTTAATTTGCATAGGCTTTCCACAAGCCATAGATACTAGAGTTGAAATTTCTTTTATATTTTCTGGCTTTTCTAAAACAGTTCTATCAAAAGCGCTCATACCATTTGGAAATTCTATTCCTACAGTCATATCATTAATTTCGTTTGCTTTTGTTCCATTTAAACTGGTACATAATACTATCTTACCATTTTGTTTTAGCTCACCAACAATTTGTGGCCAATATTCTTCTGCTTTATTTGAAAAATTTCTTGTTGGCTTTTTCTCAGTAATATCTGTACTTGGCTCTTTTGAACTATTTGTAGTTTGATTATTTTGTACAACTCTATTTATTTGGTTATTTCTTTCAGTAATTACATTTTGTGTTCTATTTATTTGTGTATTATTTACATTTATGCCTTTTCCTGATTTTAAATATTTTTCTATTCTTTCTACTCTTTCTTCTAAATCACCCGTAACTTCCGCTTCTTTATTACATAATTTAATAATTCCAGCTTGAAATACAATAGTTTTTTGAGTAGACCATTTCACATCACTTTCTAGTTCTGATAATTTATATACAAGGTTTATTAATCTTTGCTTATCTAATTTTTCTGACAATACTTCTATTTGTTTAATTTCTTCTTCTGTATATAACTCTAACTTTTTAGAAGTTTTAAAAACTAGAATATCTTTTACATATTTAATCATTTCCCATAACAGATTAGTAATGTCTCTTCCTTCATTTAATACTATATCTACACCTTCTAAAGCTTTATTTACATCATAATCTATTATACCTTCTATAATATTATGTACATATGTTATTTTAGGAATTCCAACTAAATCTCTTATTTTATTTTCATCTATTTTATTTTCTCCATCTTGCACACATCTCTCTAAAATAGATAATGCATCTCTCATTGCCCCTTCTGCTAAAACCGCAATCATTTGCATAGCTTCATCTGTTATTTCTATATTGCTTTCTTTGCAAACTATTTTTAATCTTTTTATAATGTTTTCATTTGATATTCTTTTAAAATCAAATCTTTGACATCTTGATAAAATAGTTGCAGGCAATTTTTGTGGTTCTGTTGTTGCTAAAATAAATTTAACATGTTCTGGTGGCTCTTCTAATGTTTTAAGCAAAGCATTAAAAGCTCCTGTTGATAACATATGAACCTCATCTATAATATATACTCTATATTTTGCTTTTGTTGGTAAAAAATTTACTTCTTCACGAATTGCTCTTATATCTTCAACACTATTATTAGAAGCCGCATCCATTTCAACAATATCTGTTAAAGAACCATTTATAGCACCTCTACATATTTCACACTCATTACAAGGCTCTCCGTCTTTAGGGTTCAAACAGTTAATCGCTCTTGCTAAAATCTTAGCAGCAGAAGTTTTACCTGTTCCTCTGCCACCATTAAATAAATATGCGTGTCCTACTCTATTTGCTATAATCTGATTTTTTAATGTTCTTGTTATGTGTTCTTGACCAACTATTTCTGAAAATGTAAGTGGTCTAAATTTTCTATAAAGAGCTGTGTATGCCAATATTATCACATCCTTTATTAAAAAATGGTAGACACTCTTAAATCTCTCTATGGAAAGTATGCCACATAAAGATTACTATTTATTGCTGCTTCCTTCCGGACCTGACAAGGTTCATAGGTCTTTATTGGATACTCTCCATACAAAGATTCAAGGTATATACCATATGTATTATATACTGAATCTTATATTTTATCAAGTGTAATTTTTAATTTTTTGTCCTTTTAAACACAAGGTCTTTTAAATCTGTTATTTCTAGTGAAGTAGTTCCATTTTCTACTACTCCTGCTACTGGGAAATCTAAAACTATATTTGCTGTATATTCTTTTCCACTTTCTGTTGTTAGTTTTAAATCAAATGTTAATTTAGATTTTAAATCTTCTTCATTTATATTAACTTCTTTTAATAATTTATTTGTCGTAATCTCGCTATTTGTAGATATATCAGCAGTATATTCGGCAACTTTATTATTTGCATATCTAAAAGTTATAATTCCACCTTGGTTTCCTATTTTTAGATTTTTAATATCAGATTCCATTGCACCTTCATATACTAAATCTTGTATAGAATTTTCATCAATATTTTTAAAATTTGCCCCTGTTTCCTCTATATTTGGTCTATAAAATTTTGTTTCTCCAATTTCAGAATTTTTTTGCACATTAAAATTTTCTATTTTTATATTTTTTATAGCTTCTTTTTCTGTATAATTTTTATTTTTTTCTATATAAATATATATATCATTATTTTGATTTATATCAAAAGCCCAATTAGTAATTTCAGCATTTTGATTTTTATCTACTGTATCTGATGAACTAATTAAAGTAATTTTTGTTACTTCAAATGGCATATTTGTTTCACCTTCTACCTGATATTTTAATATCATTATTCCTGAAACAAATAATATGATTGCAATTATTATTATTGTCATACAAATATGGAAATATTTTCTACTCATTATATATTTTATTTTTTCTTTCATAAGTTACTCCTATTTAATATTTATTATTTATTTTCATTTTTAATTTTCCTTAAATCTTTAAAAAAATCTTTTAAAATTTTTTCACAATCTTCTTTTAAAATTCCTTTTTCTACTTCTATATTATGGTTAAATTTATAATCTTCAAGTAAATTTAAAACAGAACCAACCGCTCCTGTTTTTTCATCTATTGCTCCTATATAAAGTTTCTTTATTCTAGAATTAATCATTGCCCCTGCACACATTGAACAAGGTTCTAATGTTACATACATTTCACAACCTAAAAGTCTCCAAGCTCCAAGTTTTTTACTAGCTTTTTCAATAGCAATTATTTCTGCGTGTCTTGTTGTATCTTTTTTTGTCTCTTTTAGATTATGCCCTCTTGCAATTATTTTTCCGTCTTTAACAATTACAGCTCCTACTGGAACTTCTAGTTTCTCGTATGCTTTTTTTGCTTCTTTTAAAGCTTCTTTCATAAATTTTTCTTTACTATCCATAATATGTCCTTTTTTAAAAATATGGTGTGCCAGAAGGGACTCGAACCCCCTACCTCTTCCTTAGGAGGGAAGCGCTCTATCCTGGTGAGCTACTAGCACATTTTCTTTTTATTTTTTATACTACTTAATTATAAAATATTTATAAAAGAAAGTCAACAAATTGTTATGTTGACTTTCCTATGGTTTTAAAGCTGTAATAGGTACTATATATATTCCTGTTTCAGGGTCTTTTGCTATAACATCTGTAAAACCTACTACAACACACATAAATTTTGGTTTTTTTATCATATTATTATAAAAATTCATTAAACTTTTTTTAGCTTCTTCAACTTGGTTAAACCCTAATTTTATTTCTATTGCAGCATATTCTCCGTCATTAAATTCTAAAATTGTATCAACTTCTAAACCTGTAACATTATCTCTAAAATGAAATATATTACCATTTAAATATTCCATATAAATTCTTAAATCTCTTTCCACCATTGCTTCAAACATAAAACCAAATGTTTTTAAATCATTTATTAATTTGTCTTTTGTTAAATCTAAACAACTACAAGCAAGTGATACATCTGTAAAATGTCTTTTAGGCGATTTTCCAACCCTTGTAGGAGACCTATAATTTTCACTGTAAGCTTCCTGATTCTCTATAATGTGTAATCTGTTTAAAACATCTAAATAATCATCAATAGTTATTCTACTTTCTATTTTTTCTTTTTCATCACCGATTTCACTAATATCTTTTATTAAAGTATTATTTCCTACAACTGTAGTTTCGTTTCTTGCTAAACTTTTTAATAACATAAACATTTTATTCTTATCTCTTTTTTTATCATCATTTATATCTTTATCTAGTATAGCATCTATATAACTCCTAGGAATAATTCCTATTTCATCTTCATTAACATTAATATTAGAAGGCCAACCACCTCTAATTATTAAATTTGCTAGTTTTTCTAAAGTAATTTTTTCATTTGTTTGTGTTTTTAGCTTTCCGTTTTTCATATCTTGTAATGATGCTTTACCTGTTGAATCTCCAGACTCGTATAAACTCATTGTATGCATTTTTATTCTACCTATTCTTCCAGCTCCAGAATGATGTATCTTTTCTCTTTGCTCTTTATCTGTTAGTTTTGTAGAACAGGTTAAAATATAGTTACCTTTTTTAGTTGTCTCATCACATTTTCTTCTAACTGCATCCCAAACTTTTGGAACTAAATTCCACTCATCTATTAATTCTGGTCTTTCCTTATCCAAAATTAAATCTAAACTTAAATCTGCCTTTTGCCTTGTTTCTTCATCATCTAATAAAACTACACTATTTGCGTGGTTTAATGAAGTCCAGGTTTTACCACACCATTTCGGTCCTTCAATGCTAACAGCACCAAATACAGATAAATATTTGTTTATTTTTCTATCAACCAGCCTATTTATATATTCTTCTTTCCTTAAAGACATAAAACTCGCCTCCTTCTATATTATTATATAATATATTTTAAATATTTTCAATAAAAATATACATTTTTTAATGATTTTAATATACACTTTTTAATAAATTTACTATACACTTTTTAAAATTTGAGACAAATGGGAACGGGGCTTTTTTGTCTCACAATGGAAATTTTTGTAAAAGTGAGAAAAAAAAGCCCCGTCCCTAAAATTCTCACTTGACATTATCTGGTATAATTATATAGGTGATTTATATGCAAAAAATTCTTAGTAATTTTAGAAAAGCAATAGAAGAATATAAAATGATTGATGAAGGGGATAAAATAGGTATTTGCTTATCTGGTGGAAAAGATTCTATAACTATGTTATATGCTTTTAAAGCTTTACAAAGGTTTTATCCGAAACATTTTGATATTGTTGCAATTAGTATTAACCCAGGTTTTGAGTTTTTTGATACCCAGTTTTTACAAAAAATATGTGATGATTTAAACATACCATTATTTATAGATGATAGCCACGCAAAGGAAATTGTTTTTGATATTCGAAAAGAGAAAAATCCTTGTTCTTTATGTGCAAATCTAAGACGTGGTATTATAAATTCTATTGCAATTAAAGAAGATTGTAATAAAATAGCTCTTGGTCATAATCAAGATGATGTTTTAGAGACTTTTTTATTAAATCTACTTTATACTGGTAATATCGGTACTTTTGCTCCTAAAAGTTATATGGATAGAACTAAAATAACTTTAATTAGACCTTTGATTTATACTCCAGAAAAAGATATTAAGAGATTTATCAAGAAAAATAATATTTCTGTTATGCCTAAAGTATGCCCTATGGACGGTAAGTCTAAACGTGAAGATATGAAACAATTAATTTATACTTTAAGTAAAAATATTGCAATGGTTAGAGCTAATTTATTTGGTGCTATTCAGAGAAATCTTCCTGATTGGAAATTAGATAATAATAAATAGAAAAAAACAGTTTTTAGTTTGTTTGTTCTAAAAACTGTTTTTATTCATTTTATTTTATCATTTTTATTTATCTTTATTATTTTACAATTGATACCATTGCATTTTTTAAGTCTTCTAATTTTTTATTAGCATCTTCGTCTGATGTGCCTTTTACACCCATATACAATTTTATTTTTGGCTCTGTTCCTGATGGTCTTACACAGCACCAAGCGTCATCTTCTAATTCATAATATAAAACATTAGATTTTGGAAGTCCTGTTTTCTTTATTTCTCCTGTTTGCATATCTTTAACTATATCTTTTTCAACATCTTTAAATTCTAATACTTTATAATCTCCTATTTTTTCTATATTTGTATTTCTCATATTTGTCATCATTTCTTGTATTTTTTCAGCACCTTCAGCACCTTCTAATACAATTGATACTTGTGTTTCTTTATAATATCCATATTTTTTATAGATATCTTCCATTGCATCCCATAAAGTTTTTCCTTTAGATTTATAGAAACATGCTGCTTCACATAGTGCCATTACTGCTGCTATTCCGTCTTTATCTCTTGCATAATCTCCTATTAAACAACCATAACTTTCTTCAAAACCAAATACATATGTTTTATCTTTATTTTCTTCTGCTTTTTTCATAACTAAACCAATATTTTTAAAGCCAGTTAATACTTCTATACACTCTAGTCCATATTCTTTTGCTATTGCTCTTGTTAAGTTTGAAGATACTATTGTTGTTATTATCATACCGTCTTTTGGAAGTATATTTTTTTCTTTCATTTGTGATATTCTATATTCTGCAATTAACAAAGCTGACATATTTCCTGTGTATTCCATATATTCTCCAGTTTTACTATCTTTTGCATAAATTCCCAATCTATCAGCATCTGGGTCTGTTGCTAAAACTACATCTGCATTTATTTTATTAGCTAACTCTAAAGCTAATTTAAATGCTTTTTTATCTTCTGGGTTTGGGTAACTTACTGTTGGGAAATTTCCGTCTGGGTCTTTTTGTTCTGGTACTACATATACATTTTTTAAACCTATTTCGTTTAATAATCTTTCCGCAATAGTATTTCCTGTTCCGTGAAGTGGTGTATATACTACTTTTAAAGTTTTTCCTTCTTCTTTTACAATTTCAGGGTTTAATACTTTTGATTTTAATACACTTAAGTATTTATCATCCATTTCTGTTCCAACGATATTAAATAACCCTTTTTCTTCTGCTTCTTTTCTTGTTATTTCTTTTATTTCACTATAACTTTCAACTGCTCTTACTTTTGCTATTATATCTTTATCTCTTGGAGCTACTATTTGTGAACCATCGTCCCAATATACTTTATAACCATTGTATTTTGGTGGGTTATGGCTTGCTGTTATCATTACTCCTGCTGTACAGCCTAAATTTCTTACTGCAAATGATAATTCTGGAACTGGTCTTAAGTTTTCAAATAAATATGTTTTTATTCCATTTGCATTTAATATTAAAGCTGTTTGCATACTAAATTCTTTTGACATTTTTCTTGAATCATAGCTTATTGCAACACCTTTATTGCCTGTTCCTTGTTCTACTATATAATTTGCCAAGCCTTGTGTTGCTTTCCCTACTGTATATTTATTCATTCTGTTTGTTCCTGCACCTATTATTCCACGAAGTCCTGCTGTTCCAAATTCTAATTCTTTATAAAATCTATCTTCTATTTCTTTTTCATCATCTTTAATTTCTAATAATTCTTTTTTTGTTTCTTCATCAAATTCTGGGCTTTCACACCATCTTTTATATTCTTCCATATAATTCATAATAAATTTCTCCTCTTTTTAATCTATTTTATAGAATTTTTTATATAATTCTCTTGCTGTTTTTGGACAGTCTACTCCTGCTTCATCTGAGTTTTTAACAGGTGCAAATTCTTCTTCTCTTTTTACTCTTAATACTGCCATATCATCTACTTCACTAAATGCATCAAATAAAAAGGCTTCAAATTTATATGCATTTGGTGAACTTGGTTCTACTAATTTTCCGTCTTTATCTATGTATTTTGCTTTCTTATATGCTACGTGGTATGGTAGTGGCTCTCTTCCCATTCTTTCTACTGCTTCTACACTAAATAGATTACATAGTATATGTGATTCTCCATATAGTAATTCTCCGTCTTTATCTCTTGCTTCTGCCATTTCATCTGTTATTTCTGTATATTCTATTACATTTGGTTTTCCATTTCTTTTACAGAATACTCCAACTTTTTCTTGTGGATTTGCTTTTACTACTGATTTACAAGCTACTGTTACTCCTTTATCTATTGCTATTCCCATAAGTACTGGGTCTACCATTTTTACTAGGCAATTATCTACTCCTCCGATAAATACCCATTTTACTCCCATTTCTTTCATTTTCTTTGTCATACCTGTTTTTACCAATGACTCATATATTCCACCATGCCCGTCTGCTGCAAGTTTTATTAAACCATCTTCACCTATTAATATCTTTCCTTCTGTATCCATCATTGGTAATTCACCTTGGATAAAGAAGAATAAGTTTTTATCTTTTTCATATCCAAAATATTTGTGTTCTTTGAAAAACTCTTCTGTTTCTTTATTATTTTCTTTGCTTGTCATTATAAACCACGGAATTGTTACACCATATTTCTTTCCTTCTTCTTTTAAACCATCACATAATAATTCAAATAATGATTTATGAGAGTCTAAACCTATATCATATGTTCCTTTTGGACCAGAATGTCCGAAGTCTTGTTCCTTGCCCACCTGCCATTGTTACTGCTGCTAATTCTCCATTTTTTATTGCTTTTTTTCCTATTTCTTCATAATATTTAAACTTATCTCCTAATTTGAATTTGTCTAAATAATCTATTGGTGTTATTTCGTCTTTGTTATTTTTAATTTCTTTTTTCGTGTTTTCATATAAACTTTTAGCAAGTTCAAAATCAATCTCACTAATTTGTTCTAGTAATTTTTTCTTATGAACATCATCTAATTTTTCATAATTATTTAATAAATGTTCTTGACCATATTTTTTTAAAATTGCTTTAATTTCTCCTAAGTTATTTTCCATTATAAAATCTCCTTTTCTTAAATAGTATGTGCACTTTTATTTATATACTATTATAAGAAAAATATCAACACTTTTGACATATTATTTTTGTATTTTTCTTTCTCCCGTAGTACTTAATACATTTTCATAATTATTTACTACGTCTGCAAAGTGCTCTCTTATTTCCTCTACATCATAGCAATCTATTATTTTTACTGTGTCTATTTTATTTGTCCACTTTTCTATATTTTCATTTACATTTTTTATATAATTTTCTTTTCCTTTTATAAAAATTATTAAATCTTCTTTATTTTCTACTTCTTTTTTTATTTCTTTGAATTTTTTTAGATCATTATTTTTCCAATCGATTTCAAATATTTTTTCCTTTTTTTCTTTTTTTAAATTTACTTTTGATATTAAATTTTTGATTGTATCTTCTAAATCGTTTTCTGTTAGAACTATAATTTTTTTATTATTTCTTAAATTTTCTTCTATAAATGGTAATGTTATCATTTCAAAATGATAGTCGCTTGCAAAAAATACACAAGTTTTTTCTTTTGTTTTTTCCATAAAAAAATCTCTCCTTTTTCTTTCTTTCCATTACGGAAATCAAGTTTTTTTATTTATGCTTACTGGTAAATTTTACCATTTATTTACAAATGTGTCAATAATATTTCAAATATATTTCAAAAAAGTTTTCGACATTTTTTTCAAAAAAATTAAAATAATTCTAAAATGTATATAATTATTCATTTTTGTTAATACTTATAACAAGAAGATTTTAGAAAAAAAGTTTTTTGGAGGTAACTTATGAAAAATATATTAAATTTCTTTAAAAATTCCAAGGTAAAAATGGTAATTATTTTAAGTTTTTTACTTTTCTTATATACAACAATTTGTGCTTTTTCTTATGCTCAAAATGTTTCAACTGATATTTCAAATAGTGTTTTTAGATTACACGTTATTGCAAATAGTGATTCTAAAGAAGACCAAGATTTAAAGTATAAAGTTAGAGATAGTTTGATTAATTATATGAATAGTATTTGTTCTGATTGTGAAAATAAACAAGATGCAATTAATTTAGTTACTGAACACAAAGATAATTTTAAACAAATTGCTTTAGATACTATTAAAGCTAATGGTTATTCTTATGATGTTAATATTAGTATTGGTAATTTTAGTTTTCCTACTAAAGATTATGGAGATATTTCATTACCTGCTGGTTTTTATGATGCTTTAAGGGTAGAAATTGGAGAAGCTAAAGGTCAAAACTGGTGGTGTGTGATGTTTCCACCTTTATGTTTTGTTGATGTAAGTTCTGGTGTTGTTCCAGAAGAGTCTAAAGAAGAGTTAGAAGATAATTTATCAGAAGAGGAATATGCTTTAGTTTCTAATGATTCTGATGTTAAAATACAGTTTAAATTTAAGCTACTTGAATTCTTCAATCAAGGTAATTTCATTACCGCAAGAAAATAACTTGCAATATGTTTGACTTTATGGTATATTTAGGTAGTAATAGAGTGTTAATATAATACACTCTTTTTTTATTTGAAATGTTTAAAAAATAAGGGATATATACAGGGGGAATTTAATTGGAAAAATTAGTAGTTACAGGACCTACTCAATTAAAAGGAGAGGTTGAAATAAGTGGAGCAAAAAACGCAGCAGTAGCAATACTTCCTGCAACATTATTAATAGACGGTGCTTGTACAATTGAGAATTTACCACATATTAGTGATATTGAAATTTCTTGTAAAATATTAGAAAAACTAGGTGCAAAAATTACTTGGAATACTAAAAATTCTATTACTATAGATACAAGAGAAATTAAAACAACAAAAGCTCCTTTAGATTTAACAAGTAAATTTAGAGCCTCTTATTATATAATTGGTTCTATGCTTGGTAGAACTGGTGAAATAGAAGTTGGTATGCCTGGTGGTTGTAAACTAGGTGCAAGACCAATTGACCAACATATAAAAGGTTTTGAAGCTTTAGGTGCTAATGTTACTGTAGAAAAAGGAAAAATAAATGCTAAGGCTAAAAAATTAAAAGGTGCACCTATTTATATGGATATTGTTTCTGTTGGTGCTACTATTAATGTAATGCTAGCAGCTGTTTTAGCAAAAGGAACTACAACTAT
>CALYBF010000002.1 GCA_944393755.1 uncultured Clostridia bacterium
AGAAAAATAGCATAAGAAAAAAATATAGGGAAGGGACAGCCCGAATAAACGCCTGTGGAGATAGTAGGTTACGAGGTCTAAGAAGCAGGAAGCCCATTGGCTTTAGACAATGGGTAGTTCACAACACATTAGAACCATATAGAGAATATGTGAAAAAAAGAAAAAATAAAGAAATTTCCGAAACAGAAGAATTTAAAGAAATATTAGAAAAAATAGGAGATACAGAAGAAAATAGAAAAATATTAGAATATATTTTAACAGAAAGAAAACTTATGACTATTGCAGGAAAGAATTTAAAAAGACCAACAATATTTTTTAGTAGATTTGTAAGTGAGCTAGAAAAAGGTGGTATGGACGATTATACTTTATTACACGAATATTGCCGCGCAATAGAAATACATAAAGAAAATGAAAGTACAGAAGAAAGTTTTATAAGTGGTTTTGATTTAATAAATAAAAATGAATTAAATCTATATAGAAAAGATAAAAGAAAATATGAAAGATTAAATGAAACAATAACAGATATATTTAGTGTAAAAGCAACTAAAATATTACATGACAGAGGAATTTATATATCAGAACCACGAGAATTAACAAATGAAGATATTTTAAATTGTAATACAAGTATTATATTAAAAAAAATATTAATGCCATTTGTTGAGAAATATAAAGAAAATATTGTAGGTGCTAGAATAACAGGAAATATGCAAAGTTTGTTTAATAGAATAGGAAGAGATAATTTTGAGAGTTTAAATGATTGTATAAATAAAATAGATTGGTTAATAGCAGAAGGTTTAACAGAAGATTTAAAATCTGGAAAAAACAATAGTGAGATTGTAAAAGAATATAATAAACAAAAAAGTAGAATAGAAGAAATCTATAGAAATATGGAAATAGAAATAGAAGAAATAAGATAATGTAAATAAAAAAATAACCTCTTTATAACTAATATAAAGAGGTTGTTTTTTAAAAGTAATTATTAATTTTAATTTTTATTATTCTTCAGGTAATTGTTTGTTATCAGCTTTTTTAGAAGTCTCTTTTTTATTATCTTTAACAGCTTCAGCCATAGCTCCTAAAGAACTTAAGGCATTTGTTGCTTCAAATGGTATAAATATTTTATTTGCTTCACCATTTGCTACTTTTTCTAAAGCTTCTAATGATTTTAGTTGAACCAATTTATCATCAGGGTTAGCTTTTTTAATTGATTCATAAACCATTTGAATTTCTTTAGCTTTAGCTTCAGCAACTTCACGAATAGCTTGAGCCTCACCGGCAGCTCTTCTAATTTGAGCTTCTTTATCAGCTTCAGCTTCTAGGATAGCTGCTTGTTTTTTACCTTCAGCAATAGTGATAGCAGATTGTCTTTGAGCTTCAGATTCTAGAATCATAGCTCTTTTATTTCTTTCTGCGTTCATTTCTTTTTCCATTGCATCTTTAACATCTGGTGGTGGTGTAATATCTTTTATTTCAACTCTATCAATTTTACAACCCCATCTGTCAGTTGCTTCATCAAGAACAACTCTTAATTGAGTATTAATTCCATCTCTTGAACTAAATGTTTCATCTAAAGTCATTTTACCAATAATATCACGAATAGTTGTAATTGCTAAATATTCAATACCTTTCTTTAAGCTTTGAATTTCATAAACAGCTTTTGCTGGGTCAGTTATTTGGTAAAACACAACCGTATCAATTGTAATTGTAACGTTATCTTTAGTGATAACATCTTGTGGTGGAATATCCATTGTTTGTTGTTTTAAACTTACAACACTTCTTACATGGTCTAAAAATGGTACAATTATTGTAAGACCGGCATCTGCAACCTTATAAAATTTACCTAATCTTTCTATAATGTATACTTCAGATTGTTTAACAATCTTAATTGACATTGCTGCTAAAATTAAAATAATAATTAATAATATAATTAAAACTACCATAATTTTCCTCCTTTAATTTTTATTTAAAATATATGTAGTAATAAAAATAACTTATTTTATTGGTGTAACAATAAGTTTAACACCCTTAATTTCCTTTATTTTAACTTCTGTACCTTTGGAAATTTCTATATCGTTTTCACCAGTAGCAGACCAAAGTTCTCCTTCAACTTTAACTTGCCCTGTAGAATTTATAGAACTTATATCTTTAGTAACAATACCTTTTTTATCTATTAAAGAAAAAGCATTTGTTTTTGTTGTCTCAACTTTAGCAAATTTCTTTACAAGTGGTTTAGTTGCTAAAATTAAAATTACAGAAGAAATTAAAAACACAGTTGTCTGAATTATAATATTATCTGTAATAAAACTTACTGCCATTGCAATTAGTGATGCAATTCCTAACCAAAAAATTAAAAAACCTGCTGTTAAAACCTCACCAATTACAAAAACACCTGCTAAAATTAACCATATATACCACATAAAGAAATCCTCCTTTAATTACCAACTATTACTATTATAACATATTTTAAACAAAAATGGAATATGTAAACCAAAAAAAGTGAGAATTTTGG
This sequence comes from uncultured Clostridia bacterium, assembly GCA_944393755.1. Classification (GTDB taxonomy): domain Bacteria; phylum Bacillota; class Clostridia; order TANB77; family CAG-508; genus CAG-269. The sequence goes on from CALYBF010000002.1 coordinate 2,510, forward strand.
GGACGGGACTTTTTTGTCTCATTTTAATTTGAATATTTTTCGAAAAAAAGCTCATAATTAAAAAGAGGTGTTTTAATTATGAGTGATGAGAGAAAAGATAAAATACAAGAAAATATAGAAAATCAAAAGATGGCAAGAAGAGATGAGCCAGAGGTAGGGGAAGATAGTACAAAGTATGGAGAATTTGTATCTTCTTATTTTGCATGGATACCACTACCAGAACAGAAAGAAAAAGCAAAAAGGTTAGAGAATATAACAAAGAAAGAAAATAAAGAAAAAGAGAGTAAAAACTAGAAAAAATTAGATAAAGAGAGAAAACGGAAGTAAAATAAGAGATTTTTAGATTCAAAGGTCAGAAAAGGTCAAAAAATGTATTTGTAAAAAAATAAAATAAGAGTATAATATTATTGTAGGTCAAAGAAAGTCAAAGTTAAAACTAGGGGGTATGTAATATGCGTATGTCAGATATAATAGAAGAATTTATAAAAGAATTATTTGATGAAGGAAATGATGCAATAGAAATACAAAGAAACGAACTTGCAGAACATTTTAATTGTGTACCATCACAAATAAACTATGTAATATCAACAAGGTTTAAACCACAACAGGGATATTATGTAGAAAGTAGACGAGGTGGCGGTGGTCATATAACAATAAAAAAAGTAAATAATGATAAAGAAGATTATATAATGCATATTATAAATAATATAGGAAATGAATTAACATCAAATGATGCAGATATATTAATAAGCGACTTTCTATCTTATAATATAATAGATACAAAAGAAGCAAAATTATTAAAAGTAGCAACAAACGATAAAGTGCTGAAACTTCCAAAAGAAATAAAAGATGAAGTAAGAGCAAGAATATTTAAAAATATGTTATTAAATATATAAGGAGGAGATAATTATGTTATGTGATAATTGTGGGAAAAAAGAAGCAAATGTAAGATATACAGAAAACATTAATGGAAAGGTAAGAGAATTAAATCTATGTGAAGAGTGCAGTAAAAAATTAGGAATAGGAGAAATAGACTTTAGTATGCCAATAGACTTTTCAAGTTTCTTGGGAGGCTTTATGGATGATTTAATGACACCAGAAATAATGCCAATGATAAGTAGCTTAAAAGAAATAACTTGTGAAAATTGTGGAACAAGTTTTAATGATATTATGAATACAGGAAAAATAGGCTGTGAAAATTGTTATTCAGTATTTGAAGATAGATTAGACCCAATAATAAAAAGAATACAAGGATCAAATAGACACGTAGGAAGAATAGGAAAAATAATAGATAATAAGATAGATAAAAAAGAAGGAAAAGCAGAAGAAAAAATGGAAACAAAATCTAAAGAAAATACTGATAATAGTAATGAAAACAAATTAGAAGAATTACAAAGAAAATTAAAACAAGCAATAAAAGAAGAAAGATATGAAGACGCAGCAAAACTAAGAGATGAAATAAAGAAATTAGAAAAATAAAATAAAAGAAGGTGAAAAAAATGAATTGGTATTTGCAAACAAGCAAAGATTCTGATGTCGTAAAAAGTACAAGAATAAATTTTAAAAGAAACATAAAAAATTATAAATTTCATTTAGATGATTTAGAGTTAAAAGAATTAGAAAAGAAAATAGAAGATAATATATATGCAATAGGATATGGACTAAAACTTTTAAAACTAAAAGATATGGACGAAATAACAAAGAAAAGTTTAGTAGAAAAAAACTTAATAAGTCCAACATTTTTAGTAAAAAAAGGAGAAATAGGAAGTATATTAATAAATGATGAAGAAAACATTTGTATAATGATAGGTGGAGATGACCACTTAAATATCCAAGTGTTTAGTAGTGGACTAGAATTAGAAAATACATTAAATCTAGCAATAGAAATAGAAGAAAAAATAGGAGAAATATTAGGCTTTAGTATAAATAAAAAATATGGATATCTAACAAGAAGGTTAACAGATTTAGGAACAGGACTAAAAGCATCAGTAATGGTACATTTACCAGCATTAGTAAAAACAGGAAATATAGGAAAAATGTTAGATGTGGTTCGTGATTTTAATATGGAAGTAACAGGTGAATATGGAAAAACTACTAAAGACCAAGAAGACATATATCAAATATCAAATAAACAAACATTAGGAATAACAGAAAAAGAAATAGTAAACAATTTAAAAGTAATAATAAAAAAATTAGAAGAACAAGAAAGAACAGCTAGAAAAATGCTTACTAAAGATTCAATCGAATTAGAAGATATGGTTTTAAGAAGTTATGGTATATTAACGAATTGTAAAAAAATATCTTATGAAGAAGCAAAAGAATTATTATCAAATATAAAATTGGGAGTAGATTTAGGAATATTAGACAACTTAGACGATTTAAAAGTACAAAAATTATATTTATATACAAAACCAGCAAATTTACAAAAATATTTAGGAACAAAATATGATAAAGTAGAGCAAGAAATAAAAAGAGCAGAAGTAATAAAACAAATAGTTAAATAGGGACGTTTCCATTTGGTCAAAATGTCCAAAATGAAACGTCCCCAATAGGACATTTTGTCCAATTTGGGACACATCTATATAAAGAAACGTCCACAAGAGAGGAGTTGATTTTTATGACATATAGTTTTACAAATAGAGCTAAAAAAGCTATTGAACTTGCAGATAGTTTAGCCATTGAACTTGGACATAATTATATTGGAACAGAGCATATTTTATATGGTTTGGTAAAAGAAGGAAGCGGAGTTGCTTCTAAAGTCTTACAAAACCAAGGAATAGAACCTGATATGGTAATTGATGAAATCGTTAATTTAGTTGGAAATGATTCACCAATTACTGAAACTCTAGGTTTTACACCAAGAACTAAAAGAGTTATTGAAAATGCTTTTATAGAAGCTAGAAAATTAGGTTATAATTATATAGGAACAGAACATATTTTAATAGGAATATTAAGAGAAGCAGATAGTATTGCAACAAGAATTTTATTAGAATTAAATGTAAATATACCAAAACTTTATGGAGAAATTGTACGAGTTATAAATGAAGGAGAAGATTTCACATCAAACGAAGGTGGAAATAACAATAGAGGTAAAGGTAGTTATAATCAAACACCTACTCTTAATCAATTTGGTGAAGATTTAACTAAAAAAGCAGAAGAAGGTAAATTAGATCCTATAATTGGTAGAAAAACTGAAATTGAAAGAGTTATTCAGATTTTATCTAGAAGAACTAAAAACAACCCTTGTTTGATAGGAGAACCTGGTGTTGGTAAAACTGCTGCTGTTGAAGGTTTGGCAGAAAAAATTGTTTCTGGTGATGTTCCAGAAACTTTAAAAGGAAAACGTGTTGTAACTATGGATATTTCAGGTATGGTTGCAGGAAGTAAATACAGAGGTGATTTTGAAGAAAGAATTAAAAAGGCTCTAGAAGAAGCAAAGAAAGCAGGAGATGTAATCTTATTTATTGACGAAATACATACAATAGTGGGAGCAGGTGCAGCTGAAGGTGCAATTGATGCAGCAAATATTTTAAAACCATTACTTGCAAGAGGAGAAATTAGATTAATCGGGGCAACTACTTTAAACGAATATAGAAAATATATTGAAAAAGATGCAGCATTAGAAAGAAGATTTAGTCCTGTTACAATAAATGAACCATCTGAAAAAGATACAATTAAGATTTTAAAAGGTTTACGTGATAAATTTGAAGCACATCATGGTGTTGAAATAACAGATGAAGCAATTGAAGCTGCTGTTAAGATGTCTATACGTTATATTAATGATAGGTACTTACCAGATAAAGCAATTGATTTAATTGATGAAGCAGCATCACGTGCTAAATTAAAAACTTTCACAGAACCAGATAGTCTAAAAAAATTACAAGAAGAGATTGAAAAAGTTGAAAATGAAAAAGAAGAAGCTGTAAGAATACAAAAATTTGAAAAAGCAGCAAGTCTAAGAGACAAACAAAAAGAATTAAAAGAGAAGTATGAAAAAGAGCAAAAGAAATGGCAAAATAAAAACGATAAAACTATTACAAATATTACAGAAGAAAATGTAGCAGAAGTAATTTCTAGTTGGACAGGAATACCAGCAAAGAAAATTACTGAAGATGAAAATGTAAGATTAAAGAATTTAGAAAAAACTCTGCATGAAAGAGTAATAGGACAAGATGAAGCAGTAGAAGCAGTAGCAAAAGCAATTCGTAGAGGTAGAGTTGGCTTAAAAGACCCTAAAAGACCAATCGGTTCATTTCTATTTTTAGGACCAACAGGTGTTGGTAAAACAGAGCTTTCAAAAGCATTAGCAGAAAGTTTATTTGGTGATGAAAATGCAATGATAAGAATTGATATGTCTGAATATATGGAACCACACTCTGTTTCTAAATTAATAGGTTCACCACCAGGATATGTTGGTTTTGATGAAGGTGGACAATTAACAGAAAAGATAAGAAGAAAACCTTATTCTGTAATTTTATTTGATGAAATAGAAAAAGCGCATCCAGATGTTATGAATATGCTTCTTCAAATATTAGAAGATGGAAGATTAACAGATTCACAAGGTAGAACTGTAAACTTTAAAAATACTGTTATAATTATGACGTCAAATATAGGAGCAAGACTAATAACAGATAAAAAGACATTAGGTTTTTCTAAAACTAACAAAGATAATAAAGAAAAAGAAGAAAGTTCTAAAAAAGAATATGAAGACATTAAAAAAGAAGTTATGGATGCATTAAAGAAAGAATTAAGACCAGAGTTTATTAACCGTATTGATGAAATAATTGTATTCCATAAATTAACAGATAGTGAAATATCAAAAATTATTGATATAATGTTAAAAGAAGTAACTACTAGATTAGAAGCACAAAAAATTAAAATAGAATTAGAACCAGAAGTTAAAGAATTAATAGCAAGTAAAGGAATTGATAAAAACTTTGGTGCAAGACCTTTAAGAAGAACTATTCAGAGTGTTTTAGAAGATAGGTTAGCAGAAGAAATATTAGATGGTAATTTAAAGAAAAATAAAACAAACAAAATAGGAGTTAATGACGGGAAAATAGTAGTAAAATAGCAAGAAGTACAAAAACTTCTTGCCTTTTTCTATTTTGGTGCTATAATAGGAAAGATAGGGCAAAAGCCTTATAGTAGTCAAAATTAGTAATGTAATATTACTAATTAAGTGGAAGGAGAATTATGGAAAAAACGAGGTTAGAAAGCAAAAGAGAGGCAGAGAATACTCGGAAAGTATTTGATAAAGTACAAAAGTGTGATGCAGATTCAGTTGATTCTATAGAAGTCGATGTAGAAAGAATTGACGTAAGGTTTCATCATTGGACTTCTCAAATTATTACAGTAAAGTTCTGTGGTGAAGCTGATATTGCGTCAGGAGATATAGAGTTTGATACATATATCTTAAGAAACAGACTTTATGTAGAAACAAAGGTTAAGGGAATTGTTGAAACTTCAAATTTGAAACTTGATATTTGGTTGCCAGGGAACATTTTTGATGAAATTAGGGTAAATGGAAATTCGGCGCAAGTAGAGATAAACTCTGGGGTTGTGGCAAGATTAGTAAGAGTTGAAACTCTTTCTGGAAACATTGATATTAGAGCAATATTTATAAAAGCAATTGTAAAATCAAATGGCGGAAATGTAAATATGCATATCAATGCACAGTCAAGGGTTGATGCTCAAATTTCTACATCAAGAGGAGATATTAGTATATTTCTTAAAAATGTTAGAAAGGTTAATCTTTCTGCAAAATCTCAATATGGCAAAGTTTTGAATAAGAACAGAGGACAGTATGGATACATAGCTTCACTAAAAGCAACAACTAAGAGTGGAAATATCACAGTAGAGTAATCAAATAATAATCATAATTCAAAAAGGGGCAAGTTATACTTAAATTAAAACTTAGTATACTTGTCCTTTTTTTACAAAATCGCTATTTATGTACTTTACTTTTTAGAATTTTATAATATAATGTTTATACAAGGAGGAGATTATTTTGAATCAAGGAAAAATAGGAGAACTTATTGGGGAAATAAGAAAAGAAAAAGGGCTAAAACAAAGTGAATTAGCAGAATTATTGGGAGTAACAAGTAAAACCGTATCTAGATGGGAAACTGGAAAATATATGCCTGATTTATCATTATTTGTAGATATATCAGAAATATTGGGAATAACTCTAAATGAATTAATACGGTGGAGAAAGAATAATTGGAAAAAAGAATAAAGATAGTATAGAAATAGAAATGAAAATAGAGATTGAAGAAGAAAAGTATAATGAACTTTTAGAATTGTTAAATAAAGAAAATATAAAACATATAACAAAAAAACAACATGATATATATTTTTCACCAGAAAACCCTAAATTTTTTGGAGAAGATATAGATGATGAATGTATTAGAATTAGAGTAGAAGGAAATAAATATATATTATGTTATAAAAAAATATATTTTGGTAAAGATGAAAATGATATACATATAGCAGAATATGAGACAGAAGTATCGAATTTAGAAGCAACGATTAATATATTAAAAGGTGTAAGAATAAACAAAATATGTGATTTAATAAAGAAAAGAGATAGTTATATTTATAAAAATATATATGAAATATCATTAGATAAAGTAGAAGATTTAGGTTATTTTATAGAAATTGAGATATATGATAAAGAACTACCAATAAAAGAAGCTAATAAATTATTATTAGAATTTGTAAAAGAATTTAGTTTAGATATAACTAAAAGAAATTTAAAAGGATATTCATATTTAATGTATGAAAAATTAAACAGCAAAAATTAGGAATAATGTTTTCCTAATTTTTTTGTTTTACTTTAACCTCAAAATATGTTACAATATACACATTACAAGATATTTTAAGGTGGTAGTATGTTAGAAAAAGTAAATTCATTAGAAGATTTAAAAAAATTAAATATAGAAGACAAAAAGATATTAGCTAAAGATATAAGAAAATATATATTAGAAATAGTATCTAAAAACGGAGGACATCTAGCATCAAATTTAGGCGTTGTTGAGCTTACAATAGCAATTGACAGTGTATTTAACTTGCCAGAAGATAAAGTTGTGTGGGACGTAGGGCATCAAACTTATGTGCATAAAATATTAACTGGAAGAAAAGAGCAAATGAAAACATTAAGAACTCTAAATGGAATAGCAGGCTTTCCAAAAACAAACGAATCAGAAACAGACTGTTTTAATACAGGACATAGTAGTACATCAATATCAGCAGCATTGGGTATGGCAAGAGCAAGAGATATCGAAAATAAAAACAATTCAGTCATTGCAGTAATAGGAGATGGAGCTTTAACTGGTGGTATGGCATTAGAAGCATTAAATGATGCAGGATATAGTGGAACAAAAATGACTGTTATATTAAACGATAACGAAATGAGCATATCAAAAAATATTGGTGGTATGAATATGCTCTTAAGTAAATTAAGAACAAAAAGAACTTATACAAAATCAAATATTTCTTTGAAAAAAATAATAAACAAAATACCAGTAATAGGAAAACCATTTGTAAAAATAGTTCAAATAATAAAAAGAAGTATAAAACAATTAATAATACCTAAAATGTTTTTTGAAGATATAGGTTTTAGATATTTAGGACCAGTAGACGGGCATAATATAGAAGAATTAGAAAGGATGCTTAAAATAACAAAAGAATTAGACGGTCCAGTTCTTTTACACGTTTTAACAAAAAAAGGGAAAGGTTATAAAATAGCAGAAGAAAACCCAGATAAATATCACGCAACAGGTCCTTTTGATATAGAAACAGGAAAAACGATAGGAGAAAAGAAAAAAGACTATTCAAAAGTATTTGGTGATAAATTAATAAAAATGGCAAAAGAAAATAAAAAAATAGTTGCAATAACAGCATCAATGAAAGATGGAACAGGCTTAAAAGAATTTCAAAAAGAATTTCCAGATAGATTTTTTGATATAGGAATTGCAGAACAACACGCAATAGGTTTGGCAGCAGGTATGGCAAAAGCAGGGCTTATTCCGTTTGTACCAATATATTCATCATTTTACCAAAGAGCATATGACCAAGTAATACATGATATTGCAATACAAAACTTACCAGTTGTAATGTTAGTAGATAGAGCAGGAATAGTAGGGCAAGACGGAGAAACACATCAAGGAACATTTGATATGGCATTTTTTAGATTAGTACCTAATCTTGTTATAATGGCACCAAAAGATTTCAAAGAATTAGAAGAAATGATGGAGTTTGCTAGTAAAATAAAAAGACCAGTTGTAATTAGATATCCAAGAGGTGGAGAAAATAACAATATAAAATTCCAGAAATGTGAAAAAATAGATTTAGCAAAAGCAGAAATATTAAATAAAGGAAAAGATGTGTCAATAATTGCGATTGGAAAAACAGTATCTAGAGCAATGGAAGTTTCAAATATGCTAAAAAAAGATAAAATAGAAGCAGATGTGATAAATACTAGATTTTTAAAGCCATTAGATAAAGAAAAAATAAAAAAATCTATAGAAAAAACAAAATTTGTAATAACTGTAGAAGATGGAACAATTATAAATGGTTTAGGAACAGCTATAAAAGAATTAATAATAGATGAAAATATAAAAGATGTGAAAATAAAATTATTTGCATATCCAGATGAATTTATAAAACACGGAAAAGTAGAAGAATTAGAAGAAATATATCATCAAGACATAAATTCAATTTATAATTATATTAAAAATAATATTATCAAAGAAAAAGAACATCAAAACGAGAATATTAGTAAATAATAAAAATAAAAGAAAGAAAAAAGTAAAAAATAAGAAGTAAAAACCAGAAAGGAAAATAAAAAATAATGAATAAACAAGATTTTTTAAAAGACTATAAAAAACAAGAAGATAAAATGTTACTTGCTCAAGTATTAGACAAAATAGAATTTGTAAAAACAAGAGGAAAATTAGAATATACAGATTTTCTAGATATGTATCAGATATCATTAGTAGAAAACTTCTTAAAAAAGATAAAATTTGAAAACTATAAATTATATGGTGGATATGAAGATGCAGAAAGAAAAGTTTTAATAATCTATCCGGAAAAATATGACGAGACAATGTTAGAAAAAAATTATTCAAAAATATTAAAATCAGTAAGAGTAACTTTGCCAGAAGAAGAAAAAGGAAAATACTCACATAGAAATTATCTAGGCGGAATAGTAAAATTAGGCTTAAAAAGAGAAAAAGTAGGAGATATATTGGTATCAGATACAGGATCAGATATTATAGTAATGGAAGATTTTTCAGAAATACTAAAAAAAGAACTTCCATCACTTACAAGGTTTGAAAATAGCAAAATAGAAATAATAGAATTGAAAGATTTAAGAAAAAAAGAAATAAAAATAGAAGATATAAAAATAATAGTACCTTCATTAAGAGTAGATAATATAGTATCAGACCTAGCAAGAACATCTAGAAGTAAAGCAAAACAAATAATAGAACAAGAAAGAGTATTTATAAATGGACAAAATGAAACAAAATTATCAAAACAAATAAAATTAAATGACATTATTACAATAAGAGGAAAAGGAAGGTTTGTAATAAAAGAATTTGAAGGAACAACAAGAAGCGGAAGACAAGTAATAGTAATAGAAAAATACATTTGAGACAAAGCGGGACACCCATTTTTTGTCTCATTTTTTTAATTACAATAGTGTAAAATATAATTTGTGTTTTACTTAAAAAATATTCTAAAATGAGACAAAAAATGGGTGTCCCGCTTTGTCTCATTTTAGTTCTACGATTGTTACTCCCATTTCTCCTTCTCCATATGTTCCTAGTCTAAATGATTTTACGTGTGGGTTTGTTTTTAAAAACTTATGTATTCCTTTCATTAGTTTTCCAGTTCCTTTTCCGTGAACTATTCTTACACTTGTTAGTTTTGAAAGTGTAGCATCATCTAAAAATTTATCTACTACAAATGTTGCTTCTTCTACATTAAATCCTATAACATTTATTTCTGATTTTATATTTTTTGCTTTTGATAAATTAGAATAAGTAGATGTTAAAGTATTATTTGTATTTGTTTTATTGTTATCAGTTTTTTTATTAGAGTTATCATTATGTGCTTTTTCTAACTCATCTATTGACACATTTGTTTTTATAACACCAATTTGTACTTGTACTTCATTTGATTTTGATATTCTAGAAAGTACAATTCCATTTTGATTAAATTTTCGTATAAAAACTTCCATATTTGGTTTAATATCATCTTTATTAATTAAGTTTAGATTTTTATTTATATTTTTATCTGTATTTTTTCTTGTGCTGTTACTTTTATCTTCTGAAATGTTTATTCTACTTATTTTATTTATCTTATTATTTAATTTGTTTCTAATATTTTCTGCTGATTTTGTATTTGAAATATTATTAAGTTCTTTTATAATTTCATTTGCTTCATCTTTGGCATCAAGTAAAATATTTCTAGCCTTTATTTTTGCTTCATTTATTATATTTTCTTCTTGTCTTTGTAAGTTTTCATTATCTAAAACTAGAGATTTTTCTAGATTAGATATATTTTTTAATTTTTTATCAATTTCTAGTTTTTCATCTTCAATTTTAGATTTTTGGTCATAAATATTTTTTAAAAGTTCTTCAAAGTCTATTTGTTCTTTAGACATCATAGATTTTGCTTTATTTATAATTGAATTAAGTAGTCCTAAGTTTTTACTTATTGCAAAAGCATTACTTTTACCAGGAATTCCCACTAATAAGTGGTATGTTGGAGACATTGTTTCTACATTAAATTCTACAGACGCGTTTTCAAAACCAGTATTAGATAGGGCATATTGTTTTAATTCTTGGTAATGTGTAGTTGCAATTGTTAAACTTCCTAAATTATATAAGTATTCTAAAATACTAATTGCAAGGTTAGCTCCTTCTACAGGGTCTGTTCCTGAACCTAGTTCATCTACTAATATTAATGATTCTTTACTTGCATTTTTTATTATTTTTACTATGTTTAACATATGTGATGAAAATGTACTTAAAGAATCTTGTATGCTCTGGTCATCTCCGATATCTGCAAATATTTTATCAAATACATATATTTTAGAACCTTCTGATGCAGGTATATTTAAACCTGAACAAGCCATAGAAGTTAATAAGCCAACTGTTTTTAATGCTACAGTTTTACCACCAGTATTTGGACCTGTTATTAATAATGTATTAAAATCTTTGCCAAGTGATAGGCTAATTGGAACAACTTTATTTTCATCTATTAATGGATGACAGACATTTTTTAGTTCTATTTGTTTTTCTTTACTAAGAATAGGAGTTATTCCATTTATTTTTCTTGAGTATTTAGCTTTAGCAAATATAAAGTCAAGTTTCCCAATTAATTCTACGTCTTGTTTTAATTCTTCTATATAAGGTGTAAATAAAAAAGAAAGTTTTTGTAAAATTTTTTCTATTTCGTATTGTTCTTCAACTTTTAATTTATTAATTTCATTATTCATCTCAAAAATTGAAGTTGGTTCAATAAATAAAGTAGAACCAGCATTTGATACATCGTGTACAAAACCTTTTACTTGTGATTTATATTCTTCTTTTACAGGAATAACAAACCTATCATTTCTAATTGTTATGATATTATCTTGTAAGTATTTTGAAAATTTTCCGTGTATCATATCATTTAATTTATTTCTAATATCTTGTTCTAAATTTTTTTGTTTTTTTCTGATATTTTTTAATTCTAAAGAAGCATCATCTTCTATTAATTCTTCAGAAGAAATACATTTTTCTATTTCATATATTATATTTTTATTTGTATATAGCATATCAAATAAATTAGATAAAATAGGAAAGTTATCTTTATTTATATAATCTTTATCAAAATATTTTTTTAACTCAAAAGAATTGCTTAATATTATATTTAAGTTTAAGATAGCAGGAATAGAAAGAGAATTTCCACTTTCTAAATTTTTAATACTTAAATTGATATCAAAAAAATCATAAAAATTTGGTTCTGAATTTTTATATATTAATAAAACAGCTTCAGATGTTTCCTCTAAAGTTTTTTCTACTTCATTATAATTATTACTTGGTCTTAATTTTGTTGTAATTTCTTTTCCTTTTGTAGTTATACAAAAACCAAGTAAAATTTCTAATATTTTATCAAATTCTAATTTTTTTAAATTAATATCCATTTTGAAATCTCCTAACACATTAATTATACTAGGAAATAAAGGCTTAGTCAAATTTGATTTTATGTCAATAACATGATATAATATAAATATGCGTTAGCAATATTTGTTGGTCAAAGTGTTGCAAGGAGAAAAAATGACTGAGACGATTGGAACGACGATTCTGAGGAAGATGGAAGAAGGGCAAGACAAGCTTTACTTTATAAATGAGATTGGTAGGATAGATGCAGTAATAGATGATGATACAAATATGGCAGAAGGAGTTTTACACATAACTATTTGTGCTGCAACACCTAAAAAGGAAGTGGAGAGTAAAGAAGAACTGACAAAGAATATAATTCAAGTTCTTATTGGATGCTTTTCTGAAGACGGAGAAGAAACTGAGGGATGGTGGAAGAACGTATCTAAGATTGATGCTAGTATTCGACTAGGAAGTCCTTTCTCAGAAAACTATTTTACATCCTATGATGTTCCGATTGTTGTAGCAAGAGATGCTTACGACCCAGAAGCTATTTTTGATTCTTGGTATCTTGAATATAAAGATGCTGAGTTCCAAAACTCAATAACTCCATATGATGACTGGGTGATGTGGGAATTAGAGTGCATATAAAACTAGCTTACTTAAAGCGTCGACCAACAAAAAAAGTTGGATAATTATCCAAAACTGAAAAAGACTTCGAAAGAGGTCTTTTTCAGTTTTGTTTAAATAATATTTTATAAAAATTAATTTTAAAAATAAATTGCAAAAGGATAAAAAATGTGATATAAAGAAGATAATAAATTTAAGAAGAAGGTGAATTGATGATAAAGGCTTATGCGAAATCTGATGTCGGAAAAGTAAGAGAATTAAATGAAGACTCTTTTTATATATCTGATTCGCTAGATGAAATACAATTATATATCTTAGCTGACGGTATGGGAGGCTATAAAGGTGGAGAAGTTGCAAGTAAGCTTGCAATACAGTCTGCTAAAAATTATATAGAAAGCAATTTTAAAGAAATAGAAAAAGATAAAGATAGTATAATTCAATTAGTAGGAAGTAGCGTTGAATATGCAAATATGATAGTATATGAAAAGTCAAAAGAAAATGACGAATTAAACGGAATGGGTACTACTTTAGATGTTTGTTTAATATATAATAATAGAGTGTTTATTGGACATGTTGGTGATAGTCGAGTATACAGAATAAGAAAAGAATTTATGAGAAAATTAACACAAGACCATAGTTATGTACAAAAATTAGTAAAAGATGGTACTATAACAAAAGAAGAAGCAGTGCATCACCCACAAAAGAATATGTTAATGAAAGCACTAGGTTGTAATGCTTTTGTAGAGCCAGATGTTATGGTAAAAGGTTTCTTAAAAGATGATATTTTAATAATGAATTCAGACGGACTAACAAATTTAGTATCACAAGAAGAAATTTTTAAAGAAGCTAAAAAAGATATAGAACAAGCACCAAAAGAATTAGTAAATTTAGCAAACGGAAAAGGCGGATATGATAATATAACAGTGATTGTAATTAAAAACATATAACGTTCTACAAAATAAACATTATTTAAGGAGAGATAAAATTATGAATTTAGAAGGTAAACTATTAGGTGGTAGATATGAAATTATCGAGAAAATAGGAAATGGTGGGATGGCTACCGTTTATAGAGCAACAGATAAAGTTTTGAAAAGAGATGTTGCTGTAAAAATATTAAGAGATGAGTTTACAACAGATGAAGAGTTTATTAAAAGATTTGAAGTAGAAGCACAGTCAGCAGCAAGATTAACGCACCCAAATATAGTATCAATATATGATGTAGGTGTAGAAGATAATTTTAATTATATTGTTATGGAGTTAATTAGAGGAAAAACTTTAAAAGAGATAATATTAGAAGAAAAAGGACCACTTCCTTGGAAATGGTCAGTAAATGTAGCAATACAAATTGCATCTGCGTTAGAAACAGCTCATAGAAATAATATTATACATAGAGATATAAAACCACATAATATTATAATCACAGAAGATGGAATTGCTAAAGTAACAGATTTTGGTATAGCAAAAGCAGTTTCAAATTCAACTATTACAGCATTTGGAACAACAATTGGTTCTGTACACTATTTTTCACCAGAACACGCAAGAGGTGGTTTTACAGATGCTAAGTCAGATTTATATTCACTAGGTGTTGTTTTATATGAAATGGTAACAGGAAAAGTACCATTTGATGCAGATACACCAGTATCTGTAGCATTAAAACATATGCAAGAAAAACCACAAGAACCAATAGAAGTAAACCCAAATGTACCTATAGCTGTAAATAAAATAATAATGAAAGCACTTCAAAAAGATACAAATTTAAGATATCAAACAGCAACAGATATGTTAGAAGATTTAAGAAAAGCATTAAAAAACCCAGATGGTGATTTTGTAGATGATGAAGAATATGATCCAACAGCAAAAACACAAGTATTACATACAGAAATGTATAATAATGTAAGAGGAGATAAAAAACAAAACGAAAATACTAAAAAAGATGGAAAGTTTAAAGCTTTTATAAAAAGACATAAAAAATTAAGCATATTTATAGGTCTTATATTGCTATTCACACTAAGCTTAGGTGGAACAATGTTAGCATTAAACTTAACAAACCCAGCAGAAGTTGATATGCCAAATGTAGTTGGTTTATCTCAAGATGAAGCAAAACAAGATATAGAAGAAGCTAAACTTGTATTTGAAGTAGCAGGTGAAGAATATAATAAAGATGTTCCAGAAGGTTTTGTAATATCACAAAAAGCAGAAGATGATTTAGGTGATTTTACAACTACACCACAAAATAAAAAGGTAAAAGAAGGAAGCAAAGTATTAGTTAAAATTAGTAAGGGACAAGAAAAAACTACTGTTCCAAATGTAGAAGGAAAAGAAAAAGAAGAAGCTATAAAAATGCTAGAAGATGCTAAATTAAAAGTAGAAGTTATTGAAGAAACAAGTAAAACAGTCAAAGAAGGTTATGTAATTAGCCAAGAAACAGAACCAGATAGTGAAGCTTTTGCAGGTGATACTGTAAAGATTCATGTAAGCACAGGAACAGGTATTAAACAAGTAACTGTAATTAGTGTAATTGGTCAAGATGAAGCTACTGCAAAATCTAACTTGGAAAACCTAGGTTTGAAGGTTAATGTAACATATAAAGATGCAACATCTAATAATGGAAAAGTTACAGCACAAAGTATTGATGCAAATAAAACAGTTGATGAAGGTACAACAATAACAATAACAGTAAACCAAGTAGCAGAAGATAGGGAAGTAACTGTAAATGTCGCTGTTAAAAAATTAGTTGAAATTTATTTTGAAGCTCAAAGTGAAGAAGAAAATATAAATCGAAATGTAAATGTTAAAGTTAATAATGAAACAAGAACAGTAAATAGTTCTGCTGACAATTGCGAAATAAAATTATCAGGAAAAGAAGGACAATCACTAACAATAAATGTATCTATAACTGATGGCAGTACAGTGATTTACAGCTCAAGTCAAACAATAACAGTAGGTTCACAAAATACAGTAACTTTCAATAGTTAAAAACAAAATTGACAGTAAAGAAAAAATACTTTATAATATAAATATAGAATTTAAAAGGAGGAAGTGTTATGGACGAAGAAAATGAAGTAATAAAGGAATCTAACACAAATACAGAAAAGAAACTTAATATTTGTGCATTACTTAGTTTTATATTTTCTTTAGTTGGACTTTTTGTATTTGGTTTCCCTTTAGGAATTGCTGCTATTATATTAGGAATAATAGGAATTGTAAAATCTAATAAGGAAAAACAAAATTTTAAATGGATGGCAATTGTAGGTCTAGTGTTAGGTTCAATTGATATAATAGCTATATTGTTATCTGTTGTAGCATTATATTCAATAATAGCATAAAATTTAAAGAAGATAATTATATAAGTGATAAAAATAATAAAGAAGAAATATATTTAAGGTTAAACCTTATCTGTATTTCTTTTTTTCTTGAAAAAATAAATTTTAAATGATAAAATAACTAAAAATAAAAGATAAATAAAAAGGAGTAAATATGGAGTGGACTAAAGAACAAAAGCAAGCAATCGAAGAAAAAGGTTCTAATATATTAGTTGCAGCAGCAGCAGGTAGTGGAAAAACAGCAGTGTTAGTTGAAAGAATTATAAAAAAAGTATTAAAAGACGGAATAGATATAGATAAATTATTAGTAGTTACATTTACAAATGCGGCAGCTGCTGAAATGAGAGAAAGAGTATTAGATGCAATATATAAAAAATTAGACGACAACCCTAATTCTGAGAAATTATTAAGACAAATAACATTATTAAATAAAGCAAGTATATGTACAATAGACTCTTTTTGTTTAGATGTAGTTAGAAATAATTTTTATGAATTAGAAAATCTATCTCCAAATTTTAGAATAGCAGACACAACAGAAATAGAACTTCTAAAACAAGAAGTAATAGAAGATTTATTTGAAAGAAAATATGAAGAAGAAAACGAAGATTTTACAAAATTAATTCATACATATACATCATATAAAGATGATACACCTCTAAAAGATTTAATACTAAAAATATATAATTATATACAAAGTAACCCTTTCCCAGAAAAGTGGCTAAGAGAAAAGATAGAAATGTTTAATATTGGAGAAGATTTAGATAAAGATTTTTCTGATACAGTATGGGGAAAAGTTTTATTAGAAGAAATAAAAGAAGATTTAACAGACGCAATAACATCATTAGAAAGTGCAAGAAAGCTACTTTACGATAATAAAGATTTAGAAGGTTATTTAAAAATAATAGAACACGATATTGATATGTTAAATAATCTAAAAGCAAATTTAAATAATTGGGATAATGCATATGAAATAAATAAAGTATTAGAATTTATAAAATGGAGTGGTAAAAGAATAGATTCTAAAGAAAAAGAAGAGGCAAAAAATATTAGAGATTCTGTAAAAGATAATTTAAAAGTTTTAGATAATATATTAGTATGTGATTCAAAAACAGCAAATAGAGATATTTTTGATATGTATAATATATTATTAAAATTAGAAAATATAATATTAGAATTTGGAGAAGAGTTTTCTAAAAGAAAAAGAGATAAAAATATAGTAGATTTCCAAGATGTGGAACATTTTGCACTTAAAATATTAATAAAAGAACAAGACGGAAAAATAGAAGATACTTTAGTTGCAAAAAAATACCAAGAAAAATACGAAGAAATTGCAATTGATGAATACCAAGATAGTAACTTAGTACAAGAATATATATTAAATTCCGTGTCTAGGAAAACTAATATTTTTATGGTTGGTGATGTTAAACAAAGTATATATAAGTTCCGCCAAGCTATGCCTGAATTATTTATTAGTAAATATAAGACTTATAAAAATAAAGAAGATAAAAAAGAAGAAGATAATTTAAAAATACAATTATTTAAAAACTTTAGAAGTAGGGAAAATATATTATATTTTACTAATTTAATATTCCAAGATATTATGAGTGATGGTTTAGGAGATATTAATTATAATGAAGATGAATATTTAAACTTAGGAGCAGATTATAAAGAAAGTAAAGAAAATTTAAATACAGAAATAGATATTATAGATCTATTAGAAGATGAAAAAGAAAACTTAAAAGAAAGTTACAAAGAAAATGAAGAAAATTCAGAAGATGAAAGAATTGAAGATGTAGAATTAGAAGCGAGATTTGTTGCAAATAAAATTAAAGAATTAATAGATAATAAATTCCAAGTGTGGGATAGGAAGAAAGAAAAATATAGAGATATATCATATAAAGATATAGTAATTTTATTAAGGTCTACATCAAATATAGCAAGTGTGTATGAACAAGAACTTTTAAATTTAGATTTGCCTGTATTTTCTGATAGTTCACAAGAATATTTAGAATCTATAGAAATAGAAACAATAATGAATTTATTAAAAATAATAGATAACCCTATGCAAGATATACCACTTGTTTCTGTAATGAGGTCATACATAGGTAAGTTTACAGATAATGATTTAGTAAGAATACGTCTATCAGATAAATTTGATAATTTTTATATTTGTATGGAAAAAGCTCTTGTAGATGTTGATTCTGAATTAAAAGAAAAAATAAAAAGCTTTTTTGATAAACTTGATATGTGGAGAAAAGAACAAGAATATTTATCTTTAGATGAGCTTATTTGGAAGATTTATTGGGATACTGGATATTACAATTATTGTGGTCTTATGCCAAATGGTGTTTTAAGACAAGCAAATTTAAAAATGTTATTCCAAAAAGCAAAAGAATATGAAAGTTCAAATTTTAAAGGTTTATATAATTTTATAAATTTTATAGACAAAATAAAAACTTCTAGTGGAGATATGGGTTCTGCAAAACTAATTGGTGAAAACGATGATGTTGTTAGAATAATGAGTATTCATAAAAGCAAAGGACTTGAATTTCCTGTAGTATTTTTATCAAGCACAGGTAAACAATTTAATTTAAACGATTTAAAAGAAGATGTATTATTACATCAAGATATGGGAATAGGTGCAAAATACATAGATTATGATATGCAAATTAAATATGACACTCTAAGTAAAAGAGCAATTAAAGATAAAATATTAACAGAAACATTATCTGAAGAAATGAGAATTTTATATGTTGCTTTAACTAGAGCAAAAGAGAAATTGTTTATTACAGGAATTAGTAAAGATATTAAAAAAGAATTAGAAAAAATAGATGCAAATATTGAAAGATATGAAAAACAAGATAATAAAATAAACCCTATTTTAATTAAAAAATGTAAAAAATATCTAGAGTGGATATTATATGTATATCAATATGAAAAGAATTCTTGTAAAGACAAAATAGATTTTAATATTTACAAAAAGAAAGAATTACTTACAAAGTTTAAAAAAGTAGATAATGAAGAAATAGATGTGTTTAATGAGTTAGAAGAAAAGTCAAAAGAGTATAAAAATGATTTTAGTGATATTAAGAAAATATTAGAATATAAATATAAAAATATTTTAGATACAACTATACCTACTAAAACTTCTGTTACAGCTTTAAAGGACTTAAGTAATAAAAATAATAATGTGAAAATAGAAGAGAAAGAAGAACAAAAAGAAATAAGTTTTAAAGAGCCTAATTTCTTAAAAAATGGAAAAGAAGAAAAGATAACAGCAAGTAAAAAAGGTAGTTTAATACATCTTTGTTTACAAAAACTAGATATTAATATAGATTATGATTTAGCTAAAATTACTAATTTATTAGATGAATTAGAGATGAAAAAAATTATTACTCCTAAAGAAAAAGAAGCCATTAATGTAAACAAAATTTTAGAGTTTACTAAATCTAAGATATGGGAAGAATTAAAAACAGCTAAAAAAATTGAAAAAGAAAAACCTTTTTATATAAATATTAAAGCAAAAGATATTTATAATAAAGAAACTGATGAAAATATACTTGTTCAAGGTATTATAGATTTATATTATATAGATAAAGATAATAATATAAATTTAGTTGATTATAAGACTGATTACATTGAAAATGGTAATGAAATAGAATTAGTAAATAGATATAAAGAACAATTATATTTATATAAAAAAGCTTTAGAACAAGTGTATAAAAAAGAAGTTAAAAATACATATATTTATTCAGTATATTTAAATAAAGAAATAAGAATATAAAAGCACTACCACAGTGATTTTTTGCTGTGGTAGTGCTTTGGATAATTAATAGAAAATTGCATAGACAAAGATAATTAATGTAGCAACTTTTCTCAAAATTGTAACTTTATCTTTCAACAGATCTCTTCCAAGGCTGAAGAAAGATGAAGCAAGCAATACTGTTATCGAAATCTTTTTCAAATACGAAGTATAAATATTTGGTTCGACAAGAGAAAGTACTATAAGCACAACGCCAAACAGAATTGCTACAATACTAACAAGATTGTCAATAACATTATCCCGTTCTTGATTCCTTTTCTCATCATCCATTTTTTTCTCCTAACCCTAGTCTAGATTTGGATATATTACAAAGGCATTTGCCCTGATGTAAAAGTATTTTAACACATATTTACATAATTTGCAATAAGTTATTGAAAAATATGTCTAAATTTGGTATAATAAATATATTCTAGTGAAAGGGAAAAGGAAAAATGAAAAGATTAAAAACTTTTTTAATATATGCACTAATAATTATTGGGTTTTATTTCTTCTCAGAATTTATAATTACAGTAGGTTTAAATTCATCATATGAAGATATTATAAGAAAAGATAATGTATCACAAGTAGAAATATATGAAGCACAAGCAACGCTTGTTAATGGAAAAGTAAAAGGTGTAATAAAAGATTCAAGAGGAAATGAGAGTTTAACAGGTAAATATGTAGAATTAGATTTTTATAGCAAAAGAGATAATGTAGTTGCAAGAAAATACATACCAATAGAAACAACTGATGTAAATACTACACAAGAATTTAGTATATATTTTGAAGCAGAAGATGTAACATCATATTCTATAGCTATAGTAGATGAAAAAGAACAAGGAGAATTAAATACTGAATTAGAAGATTGGGAGAGAATAGCAATATATATAGGACTATTTCTTGGAATAATTAATATTCCAAATCTATTAGCATTATAATAAAATTAAAAAGGAAGAAGAGCTTATTTGAGCTCTTCTTCCGTGATACTAACTAAAAACGGAAACGCACGTTACTCCACAGCCGTTTTTGCATTGTCCGTTGCAATTTGGACACCCAATCTCATAGATTGGAGTCATTGGCTTCTTTTGGCTAGAGTCAAAAGAATCAAGCTTCTTTTCGAGCATAGAAAGCTCTTGCTTAGACAACGAAAGCATTTCTCCTCCTTAATTGGACTGTTGATTACATTGCCTAACAACAATTAATGTTATGGATATAGCATTTTAATCACCTCCTAGATGAGGGGACGAATGTTATATACAAAGTTCTTGGTTCAAGCTGTAAACTGAACTAAGAACTCTGTAATCATCGTATGTCAAAGAAGAAGTTGGCTTTGACATAATACGATGAAATTTAACATAAGCATTAAACATAGCAATTAATTTATTAAATTGGCAATGTTCCTTATCTCTCTCGTTTATTTTGCCAGTCAATGAATAATTCATACCATAACAAGTAGAACAAACATTGTTTAATATACAGTTTTTACATTTAGGATCTGCTAGATTAGATTCATCTTCAAATAGAAGAGTATCTAAATCTATTGGTTTACCTTGTGTTAACTGCATAAATGATTGGCAAGGAAAACAATTTCCTTCAACATCATAGGCTTTCATTTGCTTTCCAGCACCACACCATCTTGTAGGAGTGGTAACTTGAGAAGAGATATATTCCAAACGCAAATCTAGAATTTCAGCAATTGGAACAAGAGGGTGATCTAGATAATATTGTGCTAATATGTCCAATTGTTTTTCCAAAATAGGAAGGTCTATATCTAGATCCCAATTGATTCCGAAAGCAAAACTACCAGAACAGGCAAACCCAAAACTTTGAATAAAAATAATTCCTTCAGCCAAATTAGGTAAAGATTCTCTAGAAACAGTCATTTTTATGTCTTGTTGAGGCCAGCAATGCTTGAAAAAACCTATGTCAATAAGGTCAAAAGAATTGCTTCTATTGATATTGTGCATTTGCCTAGTTCCGTCTAGACTTATTCCGACACAGAAACTTTCTTTGTTTATTTCGAGCCAATCTTGAATTGAGCCGTGAATAAGTGTGCCGTTTGATGTAGAAAAACATATTCTGCGATGAGGGCTTTGGATAGAGAGTACATAATCGTGTATTTCTTTCAGCAATTCGAATTCAAGAAATGGTTCTCCACCAAACAAATCTACTTCAATAAAATCAAAGCCGTCTTGCAGAGAAAACTCATAATCAAGAATCTTTTTTGCTGTTTCAAAACTCATACTTCTAGGAGATTTACAGTGCTCATAACAGTAAGAACAATTCAAATTACATTTTTCTGTTACTGTAAGCATTACTGTTTTTCTTCCTTCAAAGTCGAATACTGTTGCACTCATAATGCGAATCCTTTCTAATAGTTAGAACACAATATGTACAGTACGATTATATTATAATATATATCTTTTGTTATGTCAAGTACGATATCTAAACAACTATAATTAATGATAAAACTATTTTTAACTATCTATATTAATTTGTTAAAGTAAAACAAAAAGTGTTATAAAGTAAAAAAAGAGAAGCGGTTTGCTTCTCTTTAATGGTTCTTAGGGTTAACATATAAAGTATTATAATTTGTGTAAATAACCATACCAGGTTTTGCACCTTTTGGTTTTTTAACATATTTAATAGGGCAAGTATCAACAGCAACATTTGAAGAAAATCTTGCTTTGCTGTGGTATGCAGTAATTTCAGCACATTTAGTAAGCACATTTTCATCTGGTGTTTTATTATCTAAAATAAGAACTGCGTGGCTTCCGTGCATGTCTTTTGTATGAAACCATATATCAGTTTTCTTAGCAAATTTTAAAGTTAAGTAATCATTTTCTTTATTATTTCTTCCAACTAATAAAGTAAAACCATCTATTATATATTTTAAAGGGTTAAAGTTTGTATTTTTATTTTTAGTAAGGTTAGACTTTTTAATTTTAGATTGTTTCTTAGTGTTTAAGTTTTTAGTTTTTTCTTTAAAAATATCATTTTCAGAAATCTCATCTAAAATTATACCAATTTCTTCAACAGAAGTAGCATTTTCTAATTCATAAACAACACTTTCAATATAATCTAGTTCTTCTAAAGTCTCTTTTTTTTGAACAGAAACTATTTTTAAAGCATTTTTTAGTTTATTATATTTTTTAAAAAATTTTTTAGCATTAACAGAAGGAAGATATCTTTCATCTAAAGGAATTGTTATTAAATTATTGTTATCATAATAATTTTCTAAGTCAATTGTTTTTAAATTTTTATTAGGTATTTTATAAAGATTAGCAGTTATGAGTTCTCCATATAATCTATATTTATCCATATTTTCACAATCTTTTAATTTATTATTAATACTTTCTAGTCTTTTATTATATTTTTTTAGAGTAGATAATATTAATTTTAAAACATTGTTACGGTTAGTTTTTAATTCTTCAGAAGTTTCTTTTTTATAATAGAAATCATCTAAAGAAAAATTAATAGAAAAATTATCACAATTATTGTCATCTGAAATAAGAAAATAATCTTTATCAGTTTTTTCTATTTTTAATTTTAAAGAATCAGTCCTATTAATAATGTCATTTAAAAAATTATAAATTTCATCTAAATTATTAAAATTATATTTTTCTAAAATAAATGAAATATAATTTTTACTAATACCATTATAATTATTACTAATTGCTTTTGAAATTAAGTTTTTGTCTGTTATTTTTCCTATATTTCCTAAAGAGGTTTTAAAACCATCTAAACTTTCTAATAAAAAATCTTTTTTACTAATTTTAGGATATGTATATTTAATATGTGGTATTACAATATGTGTTGAATTTTCATTATTAATATGGCGAAGGCTATCTATTATAATGTTTTGGTCATCTAAAAGAATAATATTACAATGTTTTCCCATAAGTTCTATTATTAGTTTTTTAGAAATAATATCATCTATATCATCAAAACCTTCAAACTCAATTGTAATAATTCTTTCTAAAGAATTTGTAATAATATTTTTAATACGTAAACCTAATAAATGTTTTCTTAAAACCATACAAAAATTAGGTGCTGTTTTAGGGTTTATCCAAGTTTTTGTTGTTAAATTCACTCTATAATTTTGAGGGTTTGTTGAAATATTTAAAGCATAATTTATTTTATCTAAATAAAAACCTAAAATAACAGTATTGTTATTTGGTTGGAATATTTTATCAATTCTAGCCTCTGTAAGTAAATTAAGTTCTGAAGCAACAGCTTTTGTTACAATTCCGTCATATGGCATTTTTAAAAAATCTCCTTTACAAATTTTTCTTAAATATTATAGCATAGAAAAACAAAAAAATCTATTGATAAAGATAAGGTTTTTATATATAATGTAGAAAAAAGTTTAGAGGTTATAATGGAAAAATTAGAAAACTTATCAATTGAAGAAAAAGTAGGACAAATGTTAATGGTAGGCTTAGATAGTTTAGAACATAAAAAAGAAGTTCAAAACCTAATTAAAAAATATAAAATAACAGGAGTCTTACTATATAAAAGAGATTATAAAAATTATAGAGAAATGATTAATTTAATAAATGAATTTCGTAAATTAGGAAGAGAAAACAAAATACCACTCTTTATTGCAATAGACCAAGAAGGTGGAAGAGTAAATAGAATGCCAAATGAATTTAAAAATCTTCCACCAGCAAATACTTTAGCAAAAGAAGGTTTAGTAGAAAAAGCAAGTGAGATAACAGGTAAAATGTTAAAAAATACAGGGTTTAATTTTAATTTTGCACCAGTATTAGATATAAAAAGATTTCCAGACAATCATGCAATCGGTGATAGAGCATTTAGTAATAGTTTAGAAGAAGTAACAAAATGTGGTATAGAATATATAAATGCAATAAAAAAATATAATGTGGTTCCTGTAATAAAGCATTATCCAGGACACGGAGCAACAACAAAAGATTCTCATTTTTCTTTACCAAAAATAGATAAAGAAAAAGAAAGTTTAGAAAAAGAAGATTTAATACCATTTAATAAAGCAATAGAAAATGGTGCAGATGTTCTGCTTGTTGGTCATTTAAGAATAAAAGGTGTAACACATGGTTTACCTGCTACAATGTCAAAAAGCTTTATTAGAAAATATATTAGAAAGAAAAATAAATTTAATGGAGTAATTATTACAGATGATGTAAGAATGAAAGCAGTTAAAATCTTATATGGTAAGAAGAAAGCTCTAGAAAAAGCTTTTATAGCAGGAAATGATATAGTTTTATTTAAATATAACTTAGGTGATGAAAAATTAATCGATAAAATAATTAATGATGTAAAAATTAGTAAAATTAATATTGGAAAAATAAATCGAAGTGTTAAAAGAATCTTAAAACTTAAAGAAAAATACCAAATAGAAAATTTAGAAATACCATATTTAGAAGATTTACCAAAAGATATTAATTTTGAAATAGAAAATATAAAAAATGAAAAAGGGGAAAGCTATGAATAAAATAAAGAAAATATTTTTAATTTTATTTTTTGTTCTTTTATTTATATTAATTGCAAATAAGAGTAATGCATCATCTTCAAGTTTAGAACTAAAATATTTGAATTTTTATGCTGAAATTTTAGAAAATGGAGACATGGAAGTTACAGAAAGATGGGATATTTATATTAGAAATACTAATACATTATTTAAGACATTTAAAACAGATATAAACAAATATACAGATATAACAGATGTAAAAGTAAAAGAAATAGTAAATGGAGAAAGAAAAGAGTTCAATGAAATTTCAAGATATATGTATCACGTAAATAAAGATAATTATTATGGCTTAATAAATGATGATGGAGATTTTGAAATTGCTTGGGGTGTAGGTCTAGATAATGATAGTGATAGAAGAGTATATGAAATATCATATAAAGTAGAAGATGCAATAGGAAAATATACAGATTATAGCCAGCTTTATTGGCAATTCGTAGGTGAAAATTTTGAAATAGATGCTAAAAAAATAAGAGGTGTAATTATACTTCCAAATGAAGCTAATAATAAAGAAGAAATAAGAGTATGGGGGCATACTAAAGGGTTAAATGGAGAAATATATGCAACAGATAATGATAAAATAGAATTTACAATAGATGATTTTAAGGCAGGTACATATGTGGAAATAAGAACTTTATTTCCAAACTATATATTAAATGAAGAAGTTAAAAGAGAATATAATCACGAAATTTTAGGAACAGTATTAGATGAAGAAGAAGATTGGGCAAATGAAGCAAATAGAATACGTAATATAAGAAATTTATTAGTAGTTGTCTATTATATTGTAATAATTATAATTTCTATTTTACTAATTATAAATATTATTAAAAAAATAAAATTAATAGTAACAAGAAAGTTAAGAAAGCCATCACAAGAAATAACATATTTTAGAGAAATACCACGAGAAGATGCATCACCAGGAGAAGCAGTATATTTATTAAAGAAAGCAAAAGGCAATTTACAATCAAATGATATAGGTAAAATATTTTCTGCAACAATATTAAATTTCTCATTAAAAAAATTAATAGAAGTAGAAGAAAAACAAAATGAAAAAGGAAAAGAAGAAATTTATATAAAACTAAAAGATAAAGAAGGTATTTTAAAACTTGAAAATAAAGATGAAAAAGAAATAGGTGCATTTTTAATATCAGCATTTGGTGGAAGAGAAAATACGGAAATTAATGTAAAAAAATTAGAAAAATTTATTAAAAATTCATCACCTAGAAGAATATTAAATTTACAAGAAGATATAAGAAATGGCTTTAAAGGAAAATTGCTAGAAAGAAAAATAATAGATGAAGAAGGACAAGATAAATATTTAAAAGAAACAAGAAAACAAATTACAAGTATTTATATATGTTTTATGTATGTGTTTTTATCTATTTTAGTAATAGAAAAAATTGGAAGTTTAGCTTTAATTGGTTCTATAATATTAGGAGTTATTTTATTTATCCGTATTATATTATCAGGAATAGCTATCACAAGAATAAATTTCTATACACAAGAAGGAATAGATGAAATAGAAAAATGGAAAGGCTTAAAAAAATATATGGAAGAATTTTCTTTACTTAATGAAAGAGAAGTACCAGAAATTGCAATATGGGAAAAATTCTTGGTATATGCAACAGCATTTGGAATAGCAGATAAAGTATTAAAGCAAATAAAAATAGTTTATCCAGATATTGAAAATAATATAAATGTAAATACATACCCATATATGCATTTGATGATACATACAAACTTCTCAAGAAGTTTTTCAAGTGCAATTAGTAGCTCTATGTCATCTGCATATAGTTCAGCATCAGGCAGAGGCGGAGGCTTCTCTGGTGGTGGAGGCGGTCGGTCGGTGGCCGGTGGCCGGAGGTCGGCGGAAGATAAAACTTTTGCTTTAATGAAAGAAAAATAGGGAAAAAGAATAAATAAAAAGATAAAAAATAAAGGAGTTTTGAAAATGGAAGAAGAAAAAATTAAAAGAATTTATGAAATATTAGACAATATACCTGTAACAGAAAAAAATAAATCAATAATAGAAGAAATAAAACAAGAATTATTAAATAAAGATTATATGGCAGCATATAAGAAAATAGAAAAATTAAATAAATCAGAAGAAGATGATGAAGATAAAGAAGAATATATAGAAGAGGAAGAAGAACAAACAGGAATTTATCCAAAAGAACTAAGTAATGTAGAAGAAGAACGTACTTTTATAGGTTTACTTTTAAATGACCCAAAACTAATAGTAAAATATTATTTCCCATTTGAAGAGTGTTATTTTGAAGATCCAGATTCTTTAAATGTGTATAAAAGTATATTATTTACAGAAGGTGGAGCATATAGCTCAGAAGATGCAAAAAGAAGATTTAATTTTGCAAGAGACAATGAAGAAGTTTATAATTTTAAAATGGAACTAAAAGCTAAAGTAAAAAATAAAGAATATGATGTTGAAAAAATATTTATAGACTTAAGAAAATTATTTATTTTAAGAAAAAATTATTTAGCAATTCCTATAAAATCAATTCAAGATAGAGTTGTAGAAATAACAAATTATCTTCTTTATGATAAAATGTCAATCGAAGAAGTAAAAAGTGCAATAGAACAAGTAAATGCAACAGAAAAATTTAAAAGAGCAGTATTAAACAAAGATTTAACAACATTTCTAGAATCAGGAGAAAATAATTTAAGAAATGGTTTGCCACTTCCATTTCCAATACTTACAAGTGTATTTAAAGGAATAAGAAGAGGAGAAACAATGGCATTTTCTATGCCTTCAAACTCAGGTAAAAGTAGATTTACAATTGACATTGCAGCACACGTAGCACTTGTACATAAAAAGAAAGTATTAATAATTTCAAATGAAATGTCAGAAGACAAAATGAAATTATGCTTAATAACAACAATTATAAACAATAAAGCAATACAAGAATTACACGGAGTACATTTAAGTAAAACAGAAGGAGAACTTTTAGAATTTAAATATAGAGCAGATGACCCTAAAAATGTAGAAACAGACGAAGAAGGTTTCATAATAAGAAAACCAAAAGAAAAACAAGGAGATTTTGTAAAGAGATTAACAAAAGAATCAGAAGAATTTAGAAAAACTATAGAAATTACAGATTGGGCAAATAAAGAAATAAAAAATTCTATATACTTTATTAATATAACAGACCATACAAATGATGAACTTCAAAAAGTTATTATGAATTATTATTATAAAGAACAAATAGAATATGTATTTTATGATACTTTAAAAACAGATACAGCAAATATTGGTGTAGGAGAAGAGTTAAAGAAAACAGCAACAATTTTATCAAATTTAGCACAAAACTTTAATTTATATATTTGTTCAACATTACAATTAGCAGAAAGTAATACATTACCAGTAAACTTAAATGTAAATGACTTAGCAGTAAGTAGAACAGTAAAAGAAGTATTAGATACATTATGTTTAATAAAACAAATAAATAGAGACACATTGCAAGATTATGAATATTCTTTAAATGAAGTAGACACAAAATTCTTTAATTTAAAGAAATTTGACGACCCAGATGTTAGATATTATGCTTGTGTAGTAGATAAAAACAGAGCAGGAGCTAAGCCAACACTATTATTTAGATTAAACTTAGCATATAATGTATGGGAAGAACTTCGGATATTTACGTTTAAAACAAAACATTTGAGACAAAAGGGGACACCCTCTTTTTGTCTCATTTTTAAAAAGATTTGCATATACTCAAGAAAATGTGATTATAATTATTAAAAATTGTAATTTATGCTATTATAAAAAAAGACGGACATAATTATAAATTAACAAAATAAAACTTCTTTCATAATATATAGAAATATATATGGAAGGAGTTTTTTATATGAGTTATGAATTATTAGAAAGTGGAAATGTAAAAATAGGAGAAAAAGCACCAGATTTTAATGCAATATCAACATTTGGAAATATAAGCCTAAAAGATTATGAAGGAAAATGGCTAGTGCTATTTTCACACCCAGGAGATTTTACCCCAGTATGCACAACAGAAATGATAGCATTTACTAGAGCAAATAAATATTTTAATAAAATGAATACAGAACTATTAGGCTTAAGTGTAGACAGTAATAGTTCGCACTTGGCTTGGGTTTATGATATATATTGTCGAACAGGAATAAAAATATCATTTCCAATAATAGCAGATAGAAATGGGATAATATCAAGAAGATATGGAATGATATCAAATGAAGTAAGCACAACAGAAACAGTAAGAAATGTATATATAATAGACGATAAACAATACATAAGAGCAATATTTATATATCCAATGAATATAGGAAGGTTTATTCCAGAAATAATAAGAACAGTAAAAGCACTTCAAATGGCAGAATGTATGGGAGGAGCAACAGCGGCAAATTGGATGCCAAACCAGCCTATAATAATACCAAGCCCTAAAACGTATAGTGAATTAGAAAAAAGGGTAGAATATATAAATAAAAATAGAAATGGAATAAATTGGTATTTAAGTTTTGAAGAACCAAATAAAAAATGTATAGGTGAAGCCGAGAATAAAGAAGATAAAGAAAATAAGAAGGAGATGTAAATAAAAAATGTTAGAAAAATTAATTGGAAATACACCAATGATAAAAATAAAATGTAAATATAGAGGAGAAGAGGGAAAAGGAATAGAAAAAGAAATAAATGTGTATGTAAAATTAGAATATTATAACTTAACAGGAAGCATAAAAGATAGAGTTGTTTTTTATATAATAGAAAAAGCAAGAAAAGAAGGAAAATTAAAAGATAAAATGAAATTAGTAGAAGCAACAAGTGGAAATACAGGAATATCACTTGCAAGTATAGGAGCATATTATAATTACCCAGTACATATATTTATGCCAGACTTTGTAAGTTATGAAAGAGTACAATTAATGAAAAGTTATGGAGCAGAAGTAGAATTAATATCGAGAAAAGACGGTGGTTTTATAAAATGTGTAGAATTAGCAAAAAAATATGCAAAAGAAAACGATGCATTTTTAGTAAATCAGTTTAGTAATATAGATAATTATAAAGCACATTATGAAACGACAGGAAAAGAAATAATACGAGATTTAGAGAAAATAGAAAAAAAGGAAAAACAAAAAGAAGAAAAAATAAGCGAAAGAATAGGTGCTTTTATATCAGGAGTAGGAACAGGTGGAACATTAATGGGAATAGGAAATAGATTAAAAGAAAAATATAAAGACATAAAAATAGTAGCTCTAGAACCAGATAAAATGCCAATAATAAGTAAAGAAAAATATGGAAAAGAAAATAAATTAGAACAACACAAAATAGAAGGAATAGGAGATGATTTTGTACCAGACTTATTAAATATAGAAAAAATAGATGATATAATACTAATAAATGATGATGAAGCAATAAAAATGGCAAAAAAAATAGCGAAAGAATTAGGAATAGGGGTAGGAATTTCATCAGGAGCAAATTTACTAGGAGCAATAAAATTGGGATATAAACTAAACAAAGATATAATAACAGTATTTGCAGACGATAACAAAAAATATCTATCAACAGAATTAGGAAATGAGAATTTCGGGTCGGGGTCCGGGGCAATTTTCTCTCATTTTGTAAAATAATGGAAAAATGATACAAAAAATGCCCGTCCCCATTTTTCTCATTTTCTCTTGACATATTTTTATTTAAGAAATAAAATAATCAAAGAAACAAATATTAAATAATAAACAAAATTTGTTTTAAGTTAAATTAATTTTATTAAATAGATAAGGGAGGAATTATTATGTTAGTTACAACTAAAGAAATGTTTGAAAAATCTATGAAGGAAGGATATGCAATAGGTGCTTTTAATGTAAATAATATGGAAATTATACAAGCTATAGTAGATGCTGCAGCAGAAGCTAAATCACCAGTTATATTACAAGCTTCTTCTAGTGCTATTAAATATGCGAGAATGGGATATTTAATGAAAATGGTAGAAGCTGCAGTAGAAGAACACCCAGAAGTTCCAGTTGCAATTCATTTAGACCATGGGGCAGATTTTGAAACTGCTAAAATGTGTATTGATAGTGGCTTTACATCTGTTATGATAGATGGTTCTAAATATGATTTTGAGGAAAATGTAAGACTTACAAAACAAGTTGTTGATTATGCACACGAAAAGGGTATTGTAGTAGAAGCTGAACTTGGAAAATTAGCAGGTATTGAAGATGATGTAAATGTAGAAGCAAAAGATGCTATGTATACAGACCCAGACCAAGCAGAAGAATTTGTTAGAAGAACAGGTGTAGATTCTTTAGCAATTGCAATTGGTACAAGCCATGGTGCTTATAAATTTAAAGGTGAAGCTAAACTTAGATTTGATATTTTAAAAGAAATTAAAGAAAAAATACCAAATACACCAATAGTATTACACGGAGCTTCAACTGTTATTCCAGAGTTGGTAGATATGTGCAATAAATATGGTGGAAATATCCCAGGAGCTAAAGGTGTGCCAGATGAAATTTTACACGAAGCAAGTATTTCTGGTGTTTCTAAAATAAATGTTGATACAGACTTAAGACTAGCAATGACAGCAGGTGTAAGAAAAGTATTTGTAGAAGAACCAAATGCATTTGACCCAAGAAAATATTTAGGTGAAGCAAGAGAATTAATTAAAGAAACAGTAAAACATAAAATGATTGATGTTTTCGGTTCTAGCAATAAAATATAGAAAATATTAATATGTAAAAAAATAATAAAATACAAATAACAAAATGAAAATAAAAAAGAAATAGTAAAAAACATAAAGAATTAAAATTTTGTATTAAATGATATAGAAGAGTTAAATCTTTTCTATATCATTAATTATATTATTTTAAGGGGATAAATGTTATATGGAAAAAGTTAAAAAAGTAATAAAAATAGTTGTAATTAATGTTTTAGTAATATTATTAACAATGTCTATGTTTTCTACAAATAAAGTATTTGCAGAAGAAGAGACGACTAAATTTCTATACCAAGATATTACAATAAATAATGACGGTTCTATAACTGTAAAAGAAGCTGCATATCTTAATGGCGAGTATAATGGTAGATTTAGAGATATTGATTTTAAAAATACTTGGGCAACTGAATTTACAGGTATATTTAGTGATTTTACAGGAAATAGTGATATATATAATGGAAGTAATTTAGTAAATGAAAAAGTTTATGATATTTCACAAGATAATTTTAAATCAATAGATGATATTGGAAAAGAAGAAAAAGTATATGAAGAAGTAAAAAGCAGTAAAAATGGAAAATATGGAGTATATACTCTTGAAAAAAAGAGTTCTAGTTCAAATTTTAAAATTTTCTGCCCAGATAATAAAAAGAAAGTTATATGTCTAGAATATACAATAAAAGATGCAGTTGTAATTCACAATGATGTTGCAGAATTATATTGGAATTTACTAGGTAGTTATTTTGAGGAAAACATAGAAGATTTCCAAGTAAAGGTTCATTTACCAGGGGAAGACAATGATGTTAGAATTTGGACACACGGGCCTTTAACAGGAGAAAATAAAATTTTAGACAATAAAACTTTATATTTTAAAGATACAAATGTGGAAAAATATACAGATGAAACAATAAGAATAATGTTTAATAAAGATTTAGTACCATATGCAACTAAGTTATCTAATGTAAATGGAAGAGAGAATATTTTAAAATATGAAGAAATGATGGCAAATTCAGCAAATTTTGAAAGAGATAAGAGAAAACTAGAAAATGAAAGTAGAGCAGGTGAAGCAGTATCTAGTTTAGAAGAAGATCCAAGGATATATAGGTATAATTATGCACTTGAATTAGTAAATGAATTAGATGATGATAGTGAGCAAAAACAAGATTTTCTAGAAAGAATCGAGAAAACAAAAAGTTTAGTAAATGCAGATTGGAAAGAAAGTGTAGAAACAAGCATAGATATTTTAAGTGGTGAAGAAGAATTATACAAACGTTTAACTGAAAATAGTTTGGGAAATTTAAAAGAAGATATAGAAGAAGGTTTTGATGAAGAAGCAAAAGAAAAATATTTTGAAAAATATAAAGAACTACAAGGAAAATTAGAAGAAAAAAGAGCGATTCAGAGAACTGTTTTTAGAAATATAGTAATAGCAACAAATGTAGTTATAGGTATTTTTGCTATATATAAATTAATAAAAATAAAGATAGAAAAAAATACCTTTAAAGAAAAATATTATAGAGATTTTCCAAGTGAAGATAACCCAAATGTTTTAGAATATTTAATGTATAGAAAATCAACTAATTTAGGCTTTTCAGCTACAATATTAAATTTAATAAATAAAAAAATAATATCATATGAAAAAGACAAAAAAAATAGTATTACTTTAGTACTTATAAATAATGAGTATGTTGGAACAAGTGCAGAAGCTGTTGTGCTAAATGTACTATTTAAAATAGTTGGCAAAAACGATAGATGTAAATTAAATTCATTAAGACATTATGGTAGGAGTTATGCAAGTGCTAAAAAATTAGTTAAGAAAATGGATGAATTTAAAAAAGTAACTAAAGAAGAAGCTGGTTATAAAGATTATTTTAAAAGTGATACTACTTTAATAATATATAAAATTTTTGTAATTATAAACTATGTATTTAGTATGGCAATGGCAATTGGAGTTTTCTTAGGACTTAAAAATTGTGCAATACAAGTAATTATTTATTTGTTAGGAATAACATTGTTAAATACTATATATTTTGTTATAGGAAACAAAGATAAAAACAGAACAAATACTGGAAAAGAAGAATATTCAAAATGGCTTGCACATAAAAGGTTTTTAGAAGATTTTAGTAATTTTGATGAAAAAGATTTACCAGAAATTACATTATGGGAGAAATATT
The DNA here is from genome assembly GCA_944393755.1 of uncultured Clostridia bacterium. Taxonomy (GTDB): domain Bacteria; phylum Bacillota; class Clostridia; order TANB77; family CAG-508; genus CAG-269. Next base: position 36,795 of record CALYBF010000002.1, read on the forward strand.
TGGTTACAGCAACTGTTTTAGGAGTAGCTGATAAAGTAGAAAAAAGAATGAAAATGGAAATAGCAAATACAAATAATATTGATACTGATTTAATGATATATAATACTATAGATTTTAATATTACAACACAATTAAACAACAGTATTAAAACAACAATAAACAATAGTAATAATCATTATTATACAAGTTCAGGCGGACGGCGGTTCATCTTATAGTTCAGGTGGTGGCTTCGGTGGAGGCTCATCTGGTGGTGGTGGCCGGTGGAGGCCGGAGGCGGCGGTGGTGGTCGTTTCTAAATTAAATAAAAAATACAGAGAGTTTTAATTATTCTCTGTATTTTTCTTTCATTGCTTGTTCGATTTTTCTTTTAGCATCTTTTTTGGCTATATCTTGTCTTTTGTCATACAGTTTTTTACCTTTACCAATGCCTAATTCTACTTTAAGCAAACTTCCTTTAAAATATAAGCTAATAGGAACTAAACTATAGCCTTTTTGTTTAGTTAAGCCAATTAATCTATTAATTTCTCTTTTGTGTAACAAAAGCTTTCTATCACGTAAAGGATCTTTATTAAAAATATTTCCATACTCATATGGGCTAATATGCATACCAACAATAAAAACTTCACCATTTTTAATTATTGCATAACAGTCTTTTAAATTAACTTTTCCTGCTTTAATAGATTTTATCTCAGTTCCAGAAAGAACAATTCCTGCCTCTATTTTATCATCAATAGTATAATTATGATAAGCAGTAGGGTTTTTTGCAACTAATTTTGTATTCATAAAAAAACTACCTCTTTTTCATTTCCTAAAATATTATATTTATATTATAACATTTAAGTTTTTATAAGTAAAGAAAATTAACACTAGAAAAAAGGTTGATTTTTAGGGAAATATAAGAAACAGTAAAAATTTTTCAAAAAATAGTCTCAAAAAGCTTTAAAAATATGACAAAATGGTATACAATAATACAAAACGAATTTTAGGAGAGGTTTATGAACAAAAAGTGGCAGATATATGAAACAGATTTAGAAAGTGTAGAAAAACTAAAAGAAGAATATAAATTAAATACATTGCTTGCTACTATATTAGTAAATAGAGGAATTACAAATAAAGAAGAAATACAAAAATTTTTAAAACCGACTAGAAATGATTTTTATGACCCATTTTTAATAAAAGATATGGATATAGCAGTAGAAAGAATAATAAAAGCAATTAAAGATAAAGAAAAAGTTATTATTTATGGTGATTATGATGTAGATGGAATTACAAGTATAACTGTACTAAAAAAATTCTTAAAAGATGTTGGCTTAGATGTATCTTATTATATTCCAAATAGATTAACAGAAGGATATGGCTTAAATAAAACAGCAGTAGAAGAAATTGCAAAAGAAGGATATAGTTTAATGATTACTGTAGATTGTGGTATAACTTCAGTAGAAGAAATTGATTTAGCAAGAAGTTTAGGAGTGGAAGTAATAGTAACAGACCATCACGAACCAGGAGAAGTTTTACCAAAAGCTTTGGCTGTAGTTGATAATAAAAGAAAAGATTCTACATATCCTTTTAGAGATTTAGCAGGAGTGGGAGTTAGCTTTAAAGTTTGCCAAGCAATTGGGATAAAAATAGGAATAAAAGAAGAAGAATATTTAAAATATTTAGATATTGTATGTGTTGGTACAATATCAGATATAGTTCCATTGGTTGATGAAAATAGAGTAATTACAAAATTAGGTTTAATGTTAGTTGAAAAAACAAGAAACATGGGGCTTAAATCAATACTAAATTCTTCACGGATATAGTAAAATAGATTCGAATACAATATCATTTGGAGTAGCACCTAGAATAAATGCTTGTGGTAGGATGGGAAAAGCAAAAGAAGCTTTAGAACTTTTATTATCAAATAATATATATGATGTAAATGATTTAACTAAAAAATTAAATGCTCATAATAATGAAAGACAAGAAATAGAAAAATCTATATTTGAAAGTGCGAAAAAACAAATAGAAGAAAATCATTTAGATAATAATAGAACATTAGTAGTAGCTGGTAAAGACTGGCATCATGGAGTAATAGGAATAGTATCATCTAAAATAACAGAAATGTATTTTAAACCAAGTATATTACTTAGTTTTGAAGATGATGGTATTTGTAAAGGCTCAGGAAGAAGTATACCAGGTTTTGACTTACATAAAGCACTAACTAACTGTAAAAGCTCTATTGAAAAATTTGGTGGACATAGTATGGCAGTTGGTGTTACAATAAAGAAGGATAATTTGGAAAAGTTTTATAAAGAATTTGAAGAACAAGCTAAAAAAGAAAATATAGAACAAATAGTTCCAGTCCTTAATATTGATGCAAAAATTGATATTAATAATATAGATAAACAAATGATAGAAAGCCTAAGAGAGTTAGAACCTTTTGGAGAAGCAAATAAAATGCCAATATTTGCATTTAAGAATTTGAAAATAGATTCAATAAGAGCATTATCAGAAGGTAAACATTTAAAATTAACTCTAAAAGAAGGAAATACTATAATAAATGCAATTGGTTTTAATATGGGAGAATTATCAGAAGAATACAGAATTGGTGATAAAATAGATATAGCTGGGGTTTTAGAAATAAATACATTTAACGGAGTAGATAGTATGCAAATAAATATAAAAGATATAATGAGAGCTATCTAAAAATAAAAGGGGTGAAAATATGCAAGAACAACAGAAGAATAGAAGTATACAAGAGGTAATTGCAAAAAGGAAAGAACACTCAAGAAGAGTAGATACTAAATTAATAATGAAAGCATATAATTATGCTAAAAAATATCACGGAGACCAACTAAGAAAATCAGGTGAACCATATATAGTTCATCCGCTAAATGTTGCATATATCTTAGCTGATATGGGGTTAGATGATAGTACAATATCAGCAGCACTTTTACATGATGTTGTAGAAGATACAGAAATTACAGAAAATGATATAACAAAAGAATTTGGACAAGAAATATCTGAAATGGTAGTTGGTGTTACAAAACTTGGAAATATTTCTTTTGCGTCTTTGGAGGAACAACAAGCTGAAAACTATAGAAAAATGTTCTTAGCTATGGGAAAAGACATAAGAGTTATTATTATAAAATTAGCAGATAGACTTCACAATATGAGAACATTGAAATATTTAAAAAGAGATAGACAAATTGCAATTAGTAAAGAAACTATGGACTTGTATGCACCTCTTGCAAATAGATTGGGGCTATATTCTTTAAAATGGGAATTAGAAGATTTAGGCTTTAAATATTTATATCCAGACGAGTATCACGAATTAGTAGAAGGTATAAATAAGAAAAGAGAAGAAAGACTACAGTTTATAGAAAAAATAATGGAAGATATAAGAATTGCTCTAAAAAAACAAAGAATTGATGCAGAAGTAACAGGAAGAGCAAAACATTTATATTCTATTTATAGGAAAATGAAAAGAGATAATAAAACATTAGACCAAATATATGATTTGTTTGCCTTAAGAATTTTAGTACATACTGTAAAAGACTGTTATGCAGCATTAGGTGTAGTACATGAATTATATAGCCCTATGCCAGGTAGATTTAAAGATTATATTGCAGTTCCAAAACCTAATATGTATCAATCAATACATACAACATTACTTGGAGAAAAAGGAACACCTTTTGAAGTACAAATTCGTACATATGAAATGCATAGAGTAGCAGAATTTGGTATTGCCGCACACTGGGCATATAAAGAAGCAAGTTATTTTGGTAAAAAACAATCACCAAAAGTAACAGAAGATAAATTAGCTTGGCTTCGAGAAACTTTAGAGTGGCAAAAAGATATGCAAGACCCACAAGAGTTTTTAGATACTTTAAAAACAGAACTTTTTGAAGATGAGGTTTATGTTTTCACTCCAAAAGGTAAAATAATTGTACTTCCTAGAGGTGCAACACCAATAGATTTTGCATATAGTATACATCAAGAAATTGGAAATAAAATGACAGGTTGTAAGATTAATAGTAAGATGATGCCAATTATAACACCTCTAAAAAATGGAGATATAGTAGATATTATAACATCAGATAATTCAAAAGGACCAAGCAGAGATTGGCTTAAATTTGTAAAAAGTTCAAGTGCTAAAAATAAAATAAAATCATGGTTTAAGAAATCTTTAAAAACAGAAAATATCGAAAGAGGAAAAGATTTAATAGAAAAAGAACTAAAAAGAATTGGTGTATCACATACAGATTTGTTTAAAAACCAATATGTAGAACCTATGCTAAAAAAATATAATTATAAAAACTTAGAAGATATGTATTTATCTGTAGGGTTTGGAGCAAATTCAGCAGGTAAAGTTATTGCAAGGATGCTACAAGAATATAGAAAAGAACACGAAGAAGAAGATGTAGAAGAAAAAATAAAGGAACTTGCAAAATCTAAACAGAAAAAATCAAAACCATCAAATTCAGGAATTATAGTTAAAGGTATTGATAATTGTTTAGTTAAATTATCTAAATGTTGTAACCCACTTCCAGGTGATGAGATTGTAGGTTATATTACAAAAGGAAGAGGTGTTTCTGTACATAGAAAAGATTGTCCTAATATTAAGAATTTAATATCTGAAGAAAATAGGATGATTGATGTAGAGTGGTATAAAGAAAATAACGAAAACTATCAATCAGATGTAGAAATATATTCAAATGATAGAAATGGTTTGTTATTAGATATATTAAAAGAAATTGGAACAACAAAAGCTAAAATTATGGGTGTTAAAACAAAGACTACTAAAGAAAGAATTGCAATTATTGGTATAACTTTAGAAGTTGAAAGTTTAGATGAGTTAAATAAAGCAATTAGAGCAATAAGAAAAGTAGAAAGTGTATATGAAGTAAAACGTACGTAGAAAGGATATTAATATGATATTAAAAGAACTAAAGATTAATACATGGATAGGAGATCCTACAAATTGTTATATTATTTTTGATGAAAAATCTAAAGAAACTATGGTAATAGACCCAGCAGGAGATGTAGATAAAATAGAAGAATTAATTAATATTTTAGGTGGTAATTTAAAATATATCTATTTAACACATTGCCACGGAGACCATATTTTAGGTGTACCAGAGTTAAAAAGAAGATGTGGTGGTAAAATATTAATTCATATCTATGATGCTGAAGGGCTAAATAATGCAGAGATTAATTTAACACCATATATTGTTGAAGAAAAAATAGAGTTAGAGGCAGATTCTAGAATTAAAGATAATGATTTAATACATTTAGGAGAATTAGAATTTAAAGTTATTTATACACCAGGGCACACTAAAGGTGGTACTTCTCTATATTGTGAGAAAGAAGCTTGCGTATTTACAGGCGATACCTTGTTTAGAGGTACTTGGGGTAGAACTGATTGCCCGACTGCAAGTATTGAAGATATTATGAATTCTATTACAAATAAATTATTAAAACTTCCTGATATTACAATTTGCTATCCAGGACATGGCTTAAGTACAAAAATAAGAGATGAAAAACCTATTTATTTAGAATTAAA
>CALYBF010000003.1 GCA_944393755.1 uncultured Clostridia bacterium
TTTGGTGACCCCGACGGGAATCGAACCCATGTCTCCGCCGTGAAAGGGCGATGTCTTAACCGCTTGACCACGGGGCCTTATACAAAGAACTAAATAGATTAGTATTTAGTTCTTTTGGTGAGCTATCCGCGACTCGAACGCGGGACAACTTGATTAAAAGTCAAGTGCTCTACCACCTGAGCTAATAGCCCATATTATGTTTGCACTCATAACGCCTTTATATCTTACAATATTTTTTCACAAATGTCAAGTCATTTGTGAAAAAAAGTTGTAAATTTTGTGAATTTTTTATTTTTTTAGGAATTTTTCTATTTATTTAGTCTTTCTAATACTTCTTCAACATCAATTCCATGTACATCACAAGCTTCTTCTAAAGTCTCCATTTGAGAAGCTGGGCAACCTAAACAGTGCATACCCATATCTAATAAAACTTCAGCTTTTTCTGGAGCTTGTTCTAATAATTCACCTATTCTTGTATCTTTGTTGAATTTCATTGTTTTCCTCCTCTTTTTTAATTAGATAATAATAATTTTATCATATTTTTTCTAAAATGTATAGACAAAATCATAAAAATGTTGTATTATATTAAAAATTGTAAGGTGGTGATAATAATTTCTAGTTTAATCAATTTTTATTTCCTTACATTTATTATTTATCTTTTCATTACTTTATATTCAATTTACACTTTTTTTGATATCTTTTTATTTCACAATAAACAAGGATCAAAATTACAAATAAAGAAAAAATATTTTTAAAAGGAGGTTATTTATATTTTAGTAACAAAGAAAAGTATATTATTTTCTTTTGTGTTTTTATTAATATTTGGTTTTATTAATTTCAAAATTTTTTATCCTATATATACAGCAACAGAAGTCATAATTCCTTACGGAATACACCCTTTTGATATCTGTTCTAAAAACCCAGAATTATGGAAAATAATTAAAACAACCTATATATTCACATCATCATTATCATTATTTTTAATAGGGCATTTTATATATTCAAGGATAATTTTAAATGTTTTCAATAAAACAAAAAATTTAAAATCAAATATTCGAAAAAAATTTAATAATTCAAAGGAAAATCAAAAATCAAAATCTAAAAATTCCCAAAAAAGTTTAAGTTTAAAAGTAGGAAAAGATGAAAATAATAATGTAATTTTTATACCAGAAAGTGGTTTATACCAAAACTTTTTAATTACAGGAACAATAGGTTCAGGAAAAACCTCTAGTGCAATGTATCCTTTTTCACGTCAATTATTAGAATTTAACTCTAATAATAAAGACAAAAAAATTGGTATGTTAATATTAGATGTTAAAGGTAATTATTATAAACAAATACGTCAGTATGTAAAAAAATATAATCTAGAACAAGACCTAATAGTTTTAGAATTAGGCTCTAATGTTTATTACAACCCTTTGCATAAGCCAAATTTAAAAGCACAGGTTTTAGCCAATAGATTAAAAACAATATTATTGTTATTTTCAGAAAATAATTCTGAAAGCTATTGGTTAGATAAGGCAGAAGAAGTTTTAACAGAATGTATTAAACTTTGTAGACTTTATAATAATGGATATGTAACTTTTACAGAACTGCATAAATTAGTAACAATTCCAGATTATTATAAGGAAAAAATCAAAGATTTAAGAAATTTATTTATTACTAATAAACTTAATGATAAGCAAATTTACGAATTAAATGAAAGTTTAAATTTCTTTGAAAAAGAATTTTTAAATTTAGACTCTAGAACAAAAGGTATTCTAATTTCTGAAATTACCAGAATTACAGGTACATTTGTTTCAGATTTTGATGTAAAAACCACTTTCTGTCCTCCTAAAAACAAATTAACATTTACAGGTTTTGATGAAGTACTATCTAATGGAAAAATCGTTGTTTTAAATATGAATATTTTTGAATATAACGCACTTTCAAAAATTATTGCTACATATTTAAAACTAGACTTTCAGACAGAAGTAATGAGTCATCTAGCCAAAAATCAAGCCAGGACATCTGCTTTTATTTGTGATGAATATGATAAATTTGCTAGCAAAACAGATGGTGAATTCTTTTCTTTAAGTAGAGAGGCAAAATGTATAAATATTGTAAGTACACAAAGCTATTCATCTTTAAAAACTACACTAAAAGATGAAGCCACTGTTAAAGTAATTGTTCAAAACTTAATTAATAAAATTTGGTTTAGAACAGATGATATTTTCACAATTGAAGAAGCACAAAAACAACTTGGTAAAGAAGACAAGGAAAAAGTATCTAAAAGTATTTCCGAAAGTGCAAAAGAAACTAATTTTAGCTATATTACAAATACTTTAAACTCTCAAGACTCAAATATTTCTGAAAGCTATAGTACATATTATCAAAATGATTATATTTATGACTCTAAATTTTTTACTCAAAACTTAGAAACATTTACCGCTCTTACATTTTTATCTGATGGGAATATTATTTATCCACCAAAAAAGTTAAATATGTTCCCACATTTTAAAGAATAATTTTTAGAAAGGACTGATTAATTTGAAGAAAAAAACTTTTTATTTTATATTTATACTTAATTTTTCAATTTTGTTACTTTTTACAATAAGTAATTCTAGTTTTGCTTGGGGAGACCCTGAAATTGTTAATAAAATCAACTCTGCTTTTGAAAGTATTGAAGGCTGGTTATTAAAAATAGCAACACCAGCTGCTGCAGTTGCTGTTGGTAGTGGTATTTTTATGAAAAAATTTAGTTTTGGTGATGAAGAAAAAATAAGGACAGGTAAAAAAATTATTAAGGGTTCTCTTTTCTCATACGCATTTATACTTGCAATAGATTTAATTCTTTCTGCAATTCAATCTTTAATAGGATAGGAGGCTTATTTTTTGGAAAGTACAAATAATATTACACAAACTATTATAGATACAATTAATACTATTTTTGAAACATTATTTGCCTCAATTGATAATAATTTATATTCAGTATTAGATGAAATTACTTTTATAAATTCAGATATTTTAAATGATTCTAATTTTGAAAAACTATTTGGAACATCAACTTCTAATGGTATATTACTTATCGCAAATTCACTACTTTTAGGCTTTTTACTATATTATGGTTTTAAATATTTAATGTCTCACATTACATATCATAAAGTTGACTCTCCTTTTAGTTTTGTAATTAAAATTGTTGTTTTTGGAATTTGTATGAATTTCTCATTTTTTATTGTACAAATGTTATTAGATCTAAATTCTAATATTTCACTAGCAATTAGAGGCCTTGGAGAAAACCTATTTGGCAAAAATATCTGTTTTTCTGAGTTAATTAATACAATTAATACTAAAGCGTCTATTGATACAAGTTCGTTAAATATTTTTTCAATTGATGGTTTAATAAAATCAACTCTTAGTATTTCTTTGCTTAGCTTAGTTTTTTCATATTCTTTAAGATATATTATGGTAAAAGTTTTTGTACTACTTGCTCCTTTTGCTTTTATATCTTTATGTACAGATAATACCAGTTGGTTTTTTAAGACTTGGCTTAAGAACTTATTTTCATTATTGTTTATACAAATAATTGTATCTTTAGTTTTACTAATTTTATTTTCTCTAGATTTTGATGATACAAATTTATTTAATAAATTTGTATATGTTGGTGGCGTTTATGCTTTAATTAGAGCAAATACTTTTGTTAGAGAATTTATAGGTGGAGTTTCCACAAATGTTTCACAATCTGTGAAATCTTTAATATATAAATAGATTGGAGGTTTGGTTTTTGAAATTTATTTTTCCTAAAAATTATCAATTTAAAAACAAAATCTTTGGTATAATAGATTATACAACCGCTTTTGTAAATATAATATGGTACGTTATAGTACTAATCTTCGTTAATTTAATTTTTGATTCAATTGATATTAAAGTTTTTGTTTTTATAGCACTTTGTTTTCCTTTATTATTAATAAGTTTTTCTGGATTTAATGGTGAAAATATTATTACAGTTTTATCTTATTTGTTTAAATTTATAATAAAACAAAAATTATATTTTTTCTCTAAAAAATATAAAAATTTAACTTGAATTTTTTGTTTAAAAAAGTTATAATTTGTGTTACAAACTTATTTAAAAATTAGGGGAGATTAAGATGAAATTAGAACAAAATGATAAACCACTTTTATTTTCAGAAACAAGTATTCCAGATATATTCTTTGCTGAACATTTATCTGAGATACCAGGAAATTATTTAAAAATTTATTTATATTTAATCTTTTTATCAAAATATGGTAAGGATGTTAAACTAAATGATTTATCTAAAAAATTAAATATTCCTTTGAAAGAAATAAATGATGGAACTAAATTTTTAGAAGAGCAAGGACTTATTATGAAAAAAACTACAGGCTATGTTATTATAGACTTACAAGAGGTAACTCTTCATAATTTATATACTCCTAATCTTAGTCTTTCTAAAGAAAAAATCGAACAAAATGCTAAAAGTAAATCAAAATCTAAAGCTATTGAACATATCAATAATATGTATTTTCAAGGAATTATGGGTCCTTCTTGGTATAATGATATTGATTTATGGTTTAGAAAATATGGTTTTGATGAACAAGTTATGATTGCTTTATTTGATTATTGTTATAAACGTAGTGCTTTACATAGAAATTATGTACAAACAGTAGCTGAAGCTTGGGCTTCTAATAAAGTAAAAACTTGGAACGATTTAGATAATTATTATAGTAATCAAGAATCTTTAAATAAAATCAAAAAATCAATTGCGAAAAAACTTGGTAAATATAATGGTTTAACACAATATGAACAAGCTTATATTGAAAATTGGGTTTCTAATTTTGGCTATGATATGGATATTATAGAAATTGCCTTAAAAAGGACGACTTTTAAACAAAACCCTACTTTTGAATATATAAATAATATTATTACTAATTGGCACGAAAGAGGTCTTAAAACTCCTGAACAAGTTAACGCTTTTCTAGAACAGAGAAAGAAACAAGAAAAAAATACTAAAGACCTAAAATCTAAAGTTAATAAAGCAAATTATGAACAACGTTCTTATAATAATTTAGATTTTCTTTATGCTAATAATAATCTTGCAACTGCTGATAACAAGGAGGGATAATAATGGCAAATGAAGTTCTAAATTCTTTATTAAAAGACTACGAAAAAAAGAAATTACAAGCAGAAATTGATTGTGAAAAAAGAAAAGAACAATTATATAAAAATGTTCCTAAATTAGGTGAAATAGAAGATGAATTAAATAATTTTGCAATTAATATGACAAAAAACATTTTGAAAAATGGTGATTCTAGTCTTGAAAAAAATGAATTAGAAAAAAGAATTACTAATTTAAAAATGGAAAAAGCAAAAATCTTATCTGAATTGCATTTACCTTCTGATTATTTAAAACCTCATTATGAGTGTAAAATTTGTAACGATACTGGTTATATAACAGATAGTAATTATAAAACAACTTTGTGCAGTTGTTTAAAACAAAAATTATTTGATTATGCTTTTAATAAATCTAATATGTCTAATTTAGATAAAGAAAATTTTTCTACTTTTAATGCAAATGTTTTCTCAGATGAAGTTGATGTTGCAAAATATAAATATAATATTTCTCCTAGAAGAAATATTTTAAATATTAAAGATAAATGTCTAGAATTTGTAGAAAATTTTGATAACCCTAATTACAAAAATTTGCTTTTTACAGGTAATGTTGGTTTACGGTAAGAGTTTTATGTCGAACTGTATAGCTTATGAATTGTTAAAAAAAGGTAAAACTGTCCTTTATCAAACAGCTCCTATATTGCTTGAAAGCGTAATAGATTATAAATTTAACAAAAATAAAAACTACTATAACAACAATAATTATGATGATAATAATATTTATAATTCTATTTTAACAACTGACCTTTTAATTATTGATGATTTAGGTACTGAAAGTTTAAATAGTATGAAACTTAGTGAATTATTTAGTATTTTAAATGCTAGAATTTTAAATCTAAATAATAAAATAACTAAAACTATTATTTCTACTAATTTGAATATAAATGATATTTTTAACAATTATGAAGAAAGAATTGGCTCAAGAATTGCAGGTTATTATGATATTTACTACTTTTTTGGAGATGATTTAAGATTTAAAAAATAATATTAGCAAACATAAAATTAAATAAAAAAATAGAATAAAAACACTAAATATAAATTTCTTTATACTTAGTGTTTTTTTATTTATAGTATATCCCCTAAACTATCATTTTCTGGTGTTAGTATTTCCATACCTACTACTTTACCGCCATCACTTGTTCTCATTAATGTTACACCTTGTGTTGATCTTCCAAGTATACTTATATCTTTTACTTGTAATCTTATGATAGTTCCTGTATCTGTAACAAGCATTACATCATCTTCTTGGCTTGCAATTCTTACTCCTATTAATTTTCCTGTTTTTGGTGTAATCTTATAAGTAATTACTCCTCTTCCACCTCTTTTTTGTACTCTGTATTCATCAAGTTCTGTTCTTTTTCCAAAACCATTTTCTGTAATTGCAAGTAATGTAGCTTTTCCTCCGGCTATTACTGGTTCCATACCTATTACTTCATCATCATCATCTAGTCTAATACCAATAACACCTTGTGATACTCTACCTATTGGTCTTACTTCTTTTTCATCAAATGTAATACATATACCATTTCTTGTAACTAATACTACATTATCTTCACCATCTGTTAATCTAACTCCTATTAATTCATCATCATCTTTTAGAGTTATTCCTTGAAGTCCAGATTTTCTTGTTGTATCATATTCTTTTAAAGCTGTTTTCTTAATTAAACCTTGTTTTGTAGCCATTAGTAGGTATTTTCCATCTGCAAAATTTTGAAGTGGTATTACTGCAGATATTTTTTCTCCTGGATCTAAACTTAATAAATTAACAATTGCTGTTCCTTTAGCAGTTCTTCCTGCTTCTGGAACTTCATACCCTCTTAATTTATAAAGTTTTCCTTTATTTGAGAAGAATAAAATTGTATCATGTGTTGACGCTATAAAGATTTCTTTTACAAAATCATTTTCTCTAGTTGCCATACCTGTTATACCTTTACCGCCTCTCTTTTGGCTTCTATATGTATCTATTGGCATTCTTTTTATATAACCATAGTGTGTTAGTGCAACTACACACTCTTCTTCTTTTATTAAATCTTCTACATCAATTTCAGCTTCTGATGCCACTATTTTTGTTTTTCTATCATCACCAAATTTATCTCTAATTTCTATTAATTCTTCTTTCATAACTTCAAATAGAAGTTTTTCACTTGCTAATATTGCTCTTAAATGTTCTATTAATTCCATTAATTGTTTATATTCTTCTTCTATTTTTTCACGTTGTAAACCTGATAATGTTTTTAATCTCATATCTAATATTGCTTGTGCTTGTACATCAGTTAAGCCAAATCTTTCCATTAATCTTTCTTTTGCATCATCATATGATGAACGTATTATTTGAATTACTTCATCTATATTATCAATTGCTATTCTTAAACCTTCTAAAATATGAGCTCTTGCTAATGCTTTATCTAATTCAAACTTAGTCCTTCTTGTTATAACTTCTTTTCTATGTTCAATATAACAATCTAAAGCTTCTCTTAATGTTAAGATTTTTGGAACTCCATTTACTAAAGCAAGCATTATTATACCAAATGTTGTTTGCATTTGTGTGTGTTTGAACAATTGATTTAATACAACTTGTGCATTTGCATCTCTTTTTAGTTCTATTACAACTCTTACTTTATCTTTTCTGTCTGATTCATCTCTACACTCTGATATTCCTTCTACTTTTCTTTCTTTAGATAAGTCTGATATTGCTTTTATTAAATTTGCTTTATTTACTTGATATGGTAGAGATGAAACTATAATTCTTTGTCTGTTACCACTCATTTCTTCTATATTTGTTTCTGCTCTTAATGTTATTTTTCCTCTACCTGTTTTATATGCTTGTTTTATTCCTTCACGTCCTAATATTATTCCTTCTGTTGGAAAGTCTGGTCCTTTTATTACTTGCATTAAGTCTTCATCTGTTACTTCATCTTCATCAATTATTTTTATTATTCCATTTATAACTTCTGTTAAGTTGTGTGGTGGTATGTTTGTTGCCATACCTACTGCTATTCCTGATGAGCCATTTACTAATAGTAATGGTACTCTTGCTGGTAATACTGTTGGCTCTTGAAGTCTATCATCATAGTTTGGCATAAAATCTACTGTATTTTTCTCTATATCTGTTAACATATAACTTGCGATTTTAGACATTCTTGCTTCTGTATACCTCATAGCTGCTGCTCCATCACCATCTACAGAACCGAAATTTCCATGTCCGTCTATTAACATATATCTCATTGAGAAATCTTGTGCCATCCTTACCATTGCATCATAAACAGAACTATCTCCATGTGGGTGATATCTTCCTAAAACAGAACCTACTGTATTTGCACTTTTTCTATATGGTTTATCTGATGTTATTCCGTCTTCATACATAGCATATAAAATTCTTCTATGTACTGGTTTTAAACCATCTCTAACGTCTGGAAGTGCACGTGAAACTATAACACTCATTGCATAGTCTATATAGGCTGTTCTCATTTCTTTTTCAATGTCTCTTTCAATTATTTTTCCGTCATTTCTTTCTTGTCTTTCTTCCATTGTTTTCCCTCTTTTCTTCGTATTTTTCTACATTTGTATTATACTAAAACTAAAAAAATTTTGCAAGTAATTTTAACAAGATTTTCTTTATTTCCGTAGGTTTTTTTATAGGAAAAAATGTTTTACTTTTATTAATTTATAGTTATTTTTAGTAATTTTTTTGCATATAATATGTATAGTTAGTTATTTTATTACGAAAAAAGGACGCAAACGTCAAAAATTCGTAATGAAAATTTGACTAAAATGTAATTGTATGTTATAATTATTACGAAAAAAGGACGTAAGCGTCAAAAATTCGTAACGGAGGTTTCGTGTATGGAAATTAAAAGAGATTACTATTTAAAAGAACTAATAGATAGAATAGATAATGGACTTATTAAGATAATAACAGGAATTAGGAGATGTGGTAAATCATATTTACTTAATGTAATTTTTAAGAATTATCTTCTAGGAGAGGGTATTGATAAAGAACATATTATACAGCTTAGCCTTGATGAGAATAGAAACAAAAAATATTTAGACCCTGATATTTTAGATAGTTATATAAGAAATTTGATTAAAGATAATAATAAATATTACTTATTATTAGATGAGGTTCAAGAAGTTAAAGATTTTGAGTCTGTTTTAATTGGTTTTATGCATATTAGTAACTTGGAAATATATGTAACAGGTAGTAACTCAAAATTCTTGTCATCTGATATTGTAACAGAATTTAGAGGTAGAGGTGATGAAATACGAGTATATCCATTATCTTTTTCTGAATTCTATTCTGTATACAATGGTTCTGAAGAAAAGGCTTTAAATGAATATTATACTTTTGGTGGTTTACCTTTAACTGTCCTTTCTAAAACTGATAATACCAAAATAAATTATTTAAGAACACAAAAAGATAATGTATATATTAATGATATTGTAGATAGAAACAAGATACAAAATAAAGAAGAATTAGAAATGTTAGTACAAATAGTTGCATCTGATATAGGTTGTTTAACTAATCCTTTAAAATTATCAAATAATTTTAAGGAAAGGGACAAATTGTCTACAATGACAGATAAAACAATATATAATTATTTAGGTTATCTACAAGATGCCTTTATGATAGAAAAAGCTAGAAGGTTTGATGTAAGAGGAAAAAGATTTATTGAAACTCCTCAAAAATACTATTTTACAGATATGGGTATTAGAAATTCATTTATAGATTTCAGACAAAGTGAAGAAATTTCTCATATTATGGAAAATGTTATTTATATAGAACTTAAGAAACGTGGATATAATGTAGATGTTGGCTCTGTAGAAATACGTGAGGGAAATACAAAGAAACAACTAGAAATTGATTTTGTTGCAAATAAAGGAAACAACAAAATATATATCCAGTCTGCTCTTGAGATGAAAACAGCAGATAAAGTAAAACAAGAGCAAAAATCTTTGTTAAATGTGAATGATTTTTTTAAGAAAATAATAATTGTTGGAGATAATATTAAAAAGTCTCGTTATGATAATGGTATTATTTTAATGAGTATTTATGATTTTCTTTTAGATGAAAATAGCCTAAATTATTAAATTAAAAACAGTTACTTGGTATGAAGTAACTGTTTTTAATTATTATTTTTCTACTATCAGATTAAGTGTGTTGCATATAATGGAATACTTTTAATTCCATTACTAAAACCAAAATTTTTAGTAGATATTCTAATACTATATTTGGGCTTATATCTATCAATATAATAGTTTAAGCTTTTTGATGTTATATTATCAGAGGCTTTTACTTCTATTGGTATTATATCTCCCTCTATATTTATTAAGAAATCTACCTCATATTTTCCACTATCTAATTGCCAATAATATAGCTCTCTTTTTTTACTAAATAATACTTCTGCTACATAATTTTCAGCAAGAATTCCTTTATATAACATATTTCTATTTGTTATTATTTCATTTATACTTATTTTTGATAATACTCTAAGAAGTCCAATATCACTTAAATATATTTTAAAATTATTATCTACATAAGCTTTTAATGGTGATTTTGGTATTTTTATTCCTTCACATCTTAATATCATATTGCTTGATATTAGCCACTCTAAAGAACTTTCATATTCTCTTGCTCGTGCTGATTTTTCTACTATTGAATATTTAAACTTTTTATTTTCTTTTCCAAGCTGTGCTGGTATTGAATTATATATTTTATTATTTCTAATACTTTCTATATTCTCAGTATATTTTGCCATATCTGCTAAGTATGATGTTATTATAATTTGGTTTATTTCATCATTAAATTTATTTATATTCTTACCATTTTCTATATATTCTAATATTGAAGCTGGCATACCACCTATACACATATAGTCATAATATAATTTTAAAGCTTTTTGGTGTAAAGATTCTAACATTGGTTCATTATTTTTGTATGAATCTTCTATTATTTTTAATAATTTTTCTTCTCCCAATGCTTTTAAAAATTCTTCAAAGTCCATTGGATATAAATATTCTATCCACACTTTTCCTACTGGAAATGAACTTTTAAATCTATTTATTTTTACGCCTAATAAACTTCCCGCACACACTATTTTATATTGTTTATTACTTTCGCAAAAATATTTTAATGAACTTATTGCTCTTTCAGATACTTGTATTTCATCTAAAAATATTATTGTATTTTCTACATCTATATTAACATTTAATAAAACTTCTATGTTTAATATTATTTCTTCTGGCTCAATTGTTTTATCAAATATCTTTTTTATTTCTTCTTCCCTATCTAAGTTTATATAAATATAGTTTTTAAATTCATTTTTGCAAAAATCTTCTAATATATACGTTTTTCCTGTTTGTCTTGCTCCTACTAACATATATGGCATTTCTATATGTTCTTTTTTCCAATTTAATAATTGTTTATATATTTTTCTCTCCATATTTATCACCAATTATATTATAACATTTTATATAATAGTTGTCAATCAAAAACGTGATTTAATCACGTTTTTTGCTAATAATTTCGTGATATTATCACGTTTTTTCTTGTTTTATACAATTTAAAATTGTATTAAAACCGTCTATAAAACCTTTTTTATAAATTTTTTCATTATATTTACTTATTTTTATATTATAATTTTCTTCTATCTTACAAAATGTTTCTTCATCTAATTTTACTTCTTGTAATTTTCCTTTTAATTCCAAATTTACTTTTTTTATTATTTTGTCTATTTCTTCACTTTGTGCTTCATATATTAATTTAATCATATCTTTATTATTAATTATATTTTCCATACATACCTCCAAATTTTTATTTCTTCTTTATTATAATTTATTATTTAATATTTGTTTTTAATTTATACCTGTATTTTTTAATTATAATAAATCAATTTCTTGTATTTCTAATTCTCCATTAGAGTTTAACATACCATATATACTTACAATATCACTTTTTACATACTTTTGAAAGCACTCTTCTGCAATTTTTCCATATAATTTTACTTTTATTATGCTTCCATTTTCTAATAATATTTTAAACCTTGTTGTAACAATATCTTTACTAATAGTATTATTTTCTATTATAAAATCAAATTTTATTTCACTTATTATTTTTCCTATTATAAAACATATATTCATTTTTCTTTACCTATTTTTCTTTCTTCTGATTTTATCTTTCTTTTTTATTTTTTCTTTTTTGTTTATATTAATTGTAAAATAAGTATATTAGAAATAACTAATATTTTTACTAATACCTATTTTACTATTTTATTTTTACCTAAATCAGGAAGGAATAAATCTCTTTAATACTAATACTTTCATTGTATATATTCCGTAAAATATATAATCTAGAAAATGTATTAGAGTGAGGCGAGAAGAATTGTTGCTGTTGGTATTCGTAGGATTGTTGTTGTTCCTATAAGAAGGAGAATTGCTATTACCAGAATTACCTCCACGATTAACACGATTGTTGTTAGAGTTAGCCTTTTAAATTTATCCCTAATTTTTTTCTTTTTATTTTTTTATTCTTTCTCTTTTATTTTGTTTGTTATTTTTTATTTTCTTTTATTTTATTTCTTATTATCTTCTCTATAAAATAATTTATTTTCTAAAGTCCACGTATCTGCTATTTTTATATAACCCATATGTCCAGAAAGAAAACGTTTTGCTTCTACACTAGATATTTTACCTTCTTTTATTAAACTTTTTAATTTTTTTACTTTTTTCTTTAATTTTCTTTTTCCTTTATCTCGTAATTTTAATCTATTTTCATTTATTTTATAACCACAAAAGTTTATTCCTTGTTTTGATTTAAATATTTGTGTTTTTTTATTTAAACAAAGCCCTAACTTCAAAAATAAAAAATTTTTAATTTTTTCTAAACAGTATTTTGCTTTTTCTTTACTAGATACCATTAATACACTATCATCCATATAACGAAAGTAATATTTTACACCAAGTTCTTTTTTCACATACTGGTCTACTTCATTTAAATAAATATTGGCAAATAATTGCGAGGTATAATTTCCTATTTTATGCAAAGCTTTGCATAAAATAGGTTATAGCAATTAAAATATTATAGAAAGTATTATGTAGAAATGCTTATATTTCAAGCATTTATTTTTTTATTTTTTACATAATATTTGTAGAAAAAGTTAGTTTGGCTTCAAAGAATTTTTAAGCCATGATAATAAATCCTTTTTATCATTATCTGAAAAATGAACACTTTTTGAAAGTTCTTCTGAATTTTTTTCTATAGCATTTCTTTTAGTTTCAGGATTTGCTTTAGCATAAATTTCTGTGGTAGTTACACTTTCATGTCCTAAAAAATCTCTTATATATATTAAATTTACTCCACTTTCCAAAAGATGCATTGCTTTAGAATGTCTAAAAACATGAGGAGTTACATTTATTTGAAACTCTATTGGATTCTTTTTTTTAGCTTTTTTTACATATTTGTTTATTATATATGTTATACCCATTCTTGTTAGTGGTTCTTTTCTGCTATTAAAAAATAATAAACTATTACTATTAAGATTAATGCTATAGACTTTAATATATTTCTCTAAAATTTTTATTGTTTGCTTTAGTAATGGTATTGTACGATTTTTTCTTCCTTTACCATATAAATCCATAGTTTTATTATTAAAGTTAACAGCACATACATTTAATGTTATTAGTTCTTGAACTCTTGCTCCAGAATCATACAATAATGTTAAAATAGCTAAATCTCTAATTCCTTGTTTAGTTGAAGTATTTGGTAATGACAATATTTCTTTTATTCCTTCTTTGGATAAATATTTTACTGTTTCTTGATTATTTTTCTTCATTTTTATAGAAAGAATTTCGTTACATAGTGGTAAATATTCAATTTCTTCAAGTACTAAATAATTATAAAAAGATTTTATAGCTGCTAATCTTTGATTTCTTGTAGAAATAGAGTTTTTCTTTACTAATTCTAAATATTTTAAATAATCTACAACAACATCTCTATTTATTGTTTCAATCTTTATATCTTTAATATTTTTATTATAATTTTTAATAATAAATTCTAATAGTGATATGAAAGCATACTTGTATGAAATAATAGTATTTTCAGAGACATTCATGTTTTTTCTTAATTCAATATCTAAAAACTTTTGTAAGTAATAATCTAAATTCTTTTTATTCATTATCATCATCCTTTAGAAATTTAAAATCACTATAATATTTTTCTTCTTTATCAGTTATATTGATAAAATAATCTTTAGCTAATAATAGATAATATTCAGTTGCTTCTATATTTTTATGTCCTAGATATTTGCATAAAATAGGTAATGTAGTATATAAATCTTGTCCGTTTTTATCCATCTTTTCTAATGCATTTACTGCAAACGTAAATCTAAAATCGTGAAGTCTTGGAGGAGTATTATCTGGTCGTAATATATTTAATTTTTTTAATATTTTTTGAAAATATTCTGTAATATGCGAATTGATTTTATTTCCTTTTAAATCACACAAAAAGTAATGTTCATTACATAAAAATTTTGATTTATAAGTTTTACATGATTCCGAAAGACTTTCTGAAATTGGAACTATTCTTGTTACATTTTCTTTTCCATTATATATTGTTATAATTCTTTTATCTAAATTTACATCTGTATTCTTTAAATTAATAGCTTCACCCCTTCTAAGCCCCGTTCCATATAATATTCTAATTAATATTGGTAATACACAATTAAATATTGAATTTGTATCATACTGATGTTTATCTAAATAGTTGAATATTATATTCAAATCATGTTCAGAATAAATATATGGCTTAAATTTAGAATCACTCTTAGAAGGCATTATATGATGTACGTATATATTTGGGTATCCCATTTTTTGTAAATATATAGTAAATTGCTTTAATATAGATAATCTCTTAGCTTGTGTCCTAGGAGATTCGTTTTCTCTTAACATGCCATATTCCTCTACCATATCTTTTGTAAGTATAACTTCAGTAATTCCTTTATTATAAAAATATTTATCTAATCTTTTCAACTCATTATATTCTGATTCTGAATTAAATCCTAAACTCCTTTTATATTCAATATATAATGGTGCAATATTTTTAAAAGGACCTATAAAATTATTATTATTCATATTTAGGAACCTCCAATGCCAGTTTTCTTAATTGTTCCTTACTTATGCTTAAATAGATGTTTGTTACATCAATACTGCTATGTCCTAGGATTCCGGAAATAGTTGATATTTCAATATTATTTTTTAGCATATTAGATGCTAGACTGTGCCTTAATGAATGCAATCCTCTTTTTCTATTTCCAATATCTATGCCAGCTTTTTTTATATATTGTTCAGCAGATTTATATAAAGAAGAATAGTTTTTCATATCAATGTAAGTATAAGGTGGTTTTGTTGGCAAAAAAATATATGGAGAATCAATATTAGGTCTTGCATTCTTAAGATAATCTAATAATGCATATTTTACATTTTCTGTTAGAGGCAATTCTAATAACTTCTTAGTTTTATATTGAATCAGTTCAATTTTGTTTTCATTCCACAATATATTCTCTTTTTTTAAATGTACAATATCTGAATTTCTTAAGCCATATACAATTGATAATAAAAGAATCGCAAAATCCCTTTTTCCTCTTTTAGTACTTCTATCTACTTGTTTTAAAATTTGATTTATTTCATCTATTGTATAATAGGATGGCAATTTACTTCTTTCAAACTTAGCAATTTTAGGAAAAATATCTATACCATCAAATTTGTATTTATGATTATCGTATAAGTATTTGAAAAATTTTTTTAATTTATATTTAATTTCATAAATTGTATTTTTTGAGTATTTTTGAGTATTAATAGAATTTACAAAATTATATATATTTTGAATTTGTATATTATCTATGGAGGTTATATTATTCTCTTTTAGATAATGAAAAAAATCAGCTAATATTTTTTCACTTGTCATTCTAGTACTATATGAATAATTAGATTTTAAATAATTATCATATTCATAAAATATATCATTAAATTCTTTAGGTATCTTTTTCTCTATCTTTGGTCTATAAATTTTTATTGGGTTATT
The DNA here is from genome assembly GCA_944393755.1 of uncultured Clostridia bacterium. GTDB lineage: Bacteria > Bacillota > Clostridia > TANB77 > CAG-508 > CAG-269. The sequence goes on from CALYBF010000003.1 coordinate 16,242, forward strand.
TTTATCAACAGAATCTAATATATATATGCTGCGCATTCTTCTTGTATATAGTTTTCCTTTACCATTTTTGGTATCAACATGATAATATTTTTCTAAAAATTTCATTGCTAATTCTAAGTTAAAATACTCAATATCACACAATTCACAAATATTATAAAATCTATTCCATACATATTTATAATCTTGAATTGTATCTTCGCTATATTTTTTGTCTCTTAAAATTGCTTCTGCTCGGATCAACAAATATTTTAATTTTAATCGTTCCATAATTTTCACCTAGTATTAGTATTCTCAAAATTATAATAAAAAAACAAGAATATTATGTAAAAAGTAAAAAAAATAAATGCTTGAAATATAAGCATTTCTACATAATACTTTCTATAATATTTTAATTGCTATAACCTATTTCTAAACCTACTTCTTTTTCTTGTGAATATAATATTTCTTCTATTAACCACATTACATCTTTATCCAAAATTTTCTTTTCTAAGATACTAAGTAATATTCTTTTATCTATATTTTCAAAATATTTACTTATATCCATTTTTAATATATAGTAATTTCCCCACTTATTTTTACAACTCCTCATTGCTTTTTGCACATCTAAACAAGCTTTATGCATACCTCTACCTTTAATACAAGCATAACTTGTATTAATAAAACTAGGTACAAAATATGGTTCTAAGAAATTATCTACAAGCCACCTATGTACTACTCTATCTATATATCTACTTTTTTCTATCTTTCTTAATTTTGGTTCTGTTACATAAAAAACTTCATAACCACCGTGTTTATATGTTTTATTACTTAAAACTTCTAACAAATAATAAATATATTCTTCTTGTTTTAAATTAAATTTTATTATTTCTTTTCTCAAACCTTTTCCCTTTCTTGCTTTCTTATGTGCTTCCATTAATTTGTCAAAAGAAAGCTTTTCATAATATTTATTTCTTAATGTTTTTGGCATAAAATTTTATTAGTCCTCCTAGTATTTTTCCTATTTCATATAATAAATTAAAAGATATTTTATATTTCTTTTCATCTATCCATTTGTTATCTTTCATAATTCTAAGTAATATTCTTTGGTAATTTATTTTAGTATCAATTATATTTAAATAATATAATCTTTTTTCTTTTTCTATTTTCTCTATAAATAATATATTTTCTAATGTTTGATACATTGAGTTCTTAAATTCATTTCCTATATTAAATTTCTCAACTCTTGGTAATTTTAATATTACATTTAACATATAATAAATATAATTTTCATATTTTGGTATTAATAAAAAACTATTATTTTTGTTCATTTTCAAACCTTTTTATAACCTTTCCTAGCTCTTCTACATATTCTTCTGTACTTTTCATTTTATTTTCTTTATACCAACAATTAGAGCATCCTATATTATTGTCTTTACTATCTACATATTTTCCTTTTAATTCTACTATTTTTTTATATGTTTTTTCTTTTTTGTTATAATCATAAATTACATAACCCAAACCACTTCTTAACATTTTAGGTATTGCTATTTCTATTCCATTTACAGGTATTCCACATTTACACAAATTTTCTTTAAAACATACTGGTATATAACCTAATACATTATTCATTAACACTGCATCTTTTCCTATTCCACAATAAAATATTCCATTTCTTATTAATACTATTTTTCCTTTATTTTCTTTTTGTAATTCTTTTACAATTTCATAAAATTTCATTATTACCTCCCAACAAGCACAAAAAAAGTACTTAATTTTTTATTTTTAAGTACTTAATTTTTTATTTTTAAGTACTTAATTTTTTATTTTTAAGTACTTAATTTTTTATTTTTAAGGCGAAAATCAGGTAGCCTATACTATGGCTTCCTGATTTTCGCTTCTTTTTGGTAAAACCAAAAAGCGATATTTCATAATTTATTTGTCTAAATCTAATTTTCGATTAGTTTTAGTTTATTTTAATCATTATCCAGTGCTACTTTATATATAAAGTGAGGCGAGAAGAATAGATGCTGTCGGCAGACGTAGGATTGTTGCTGTACCTACAAGAAGGAGAAGAGCTAAGACCAGAATTACCTCCACGATAAACACGAAGGCCGCTAGAGTGAGCCTCTAATGTCCACTCTCTATGACAAGCATATAAATCAAATACATTTTTTATTACATCAGTTTCTTTTTTTCCTGTTACATAACTATTATTTTGTATTGAACTATTACTTGTTGATGTTATACTACTTTCTTCTCCTCTTCTTTTCATAAAATTCATCATTGCATCATACTGGCTTCCCCATATCATTGTACTTGTAATAGATGAATTACTTATCTCCGGTACTTTATATTCTAAACATTTTTTATATAACCCATACCAATTTTTTAGACTTGAAGAACCTGCGTCTGCTGTTTTAACACTTGTATTTTTACTTGCATTTTGGCTTACTGGTGTATCTCCTTCTAAACCTAATTCATATCTTCCTACATAAAAGCCTTTATATTTTGCTACACTTGTTGCCATTTCTTTATATTGAGCTTTTAAATCTTTTAGAAATTCTTCTGTTGTATAATTTTCTTTTATTGTTGAAAGATTATTCGTATCTCCGTCATAAGAAGTTCCTGTACCTGAACTACTACCTGTTACAACCGCTGGTTCTCTAAAACCACTATTAGGGTTATATGTTGTATTTACTGTTCCAAATTTGTTTTCTCCTGTAGATGTTGCATACAATTTTCCAACTATATATATTTTTGTGGATTCTGTCTCTGTAGAAGTATGTGTTGTACATCTTAATTCATTTCCTTCTAATTTTAATTTACAACTTCCGCCTGCTTTTGAACATTGTGCCATTTCATTTATATCACTTACTGGTATCCATACAAATTGACTTCCACTTTTATCTTCTATTACTAAACCTTCATCTATTTTACTTTCATCAGGTAATATTTGAAAACCTTCTGGTACTGTTACTGTTTTATATTCTTCTTTACTTGTTTTATCTGTATATTCTTCATTTTTAGTAGCAAATTTTCCCGGTCCGAATGGAATATAATCATCTAATTTTCCAGCTATTTCATAAGTTGGCTTATTTGTTGTAATCACACCGTCTTTATCTACTTGGCTATAATCATCTATAATTCCTTGATTTTTTAATTCTTCTTTTACATCATCTAATGTAGGTTCTCTATGTTTCTTTTCAGCATCAATAATTGCTAAATCTATTTGCTCTTCCCAAGAAGCTATTTCCGTATCTTCTTTTGCTGTATGTGCTTGGTCTATAATTCCATTATCACCTGTTAAAGCACCAATTGATATTCCAGCTAAAATTAATAAAATAACTATAGTTACTACTAAAGCAATAAGAGTAATTCCACTATTTTTCTTTCTATATTTATTTATTTTTGTATTTTTATTAGTTTTTGTTTTATAATAATTAAAAAACTTATCCATACTAAACCTCCTTCTTTAGTTTATTTAAAATACATATACTATTGTCTTTTGTTATATTATTTACTATGTAAAAATAGTTATACCTATAATAATAAATATTATATAAAGATATAGAATTTCTAACAAAAATACATATTTAAATTTCAAGGTACTACTATTTTTATAGCAAAATAATATACAAAAAAATTATAAAATAAAAAATCAGATTTTTCAATAGTTTTGGAGAAAAATGTATGCTGAAAGCATATATTTTTTGTATGCTCTTAGCATATATTTTTTATATTTTTAGTATTATATAATATTTTTTAAGTATGTGGAGGTTTTTATGGAAAATTATGTTTTAAATAATATAGAAGTAGGAGAACGAATTAGAAAAATAAGAAAACAATTGAAAATGAGTAGAGAAGCTTTTGCTGAATTAATAAATATATCTGATATCTTTCTAGGTCAAATAGAAAGAGGCGAACGTTCACTTAGCATAATGACCTTAGCTTCCATATCAACTTCAACAGGTGTTTCTACAGATTATATATTATTTGGAACACCTGAAGAAACACCTACTTTAAAGAAAATAACTAATATAGTAGAAAACGGTTCTGATAATTTTAAAAATTATGCCTATGATATATTATTAACATCTATTACATATTTTAGAAAAAATGAAAAAGACATAAAAAAAGAAATAATAAATAATTTAGAAAAGAGTAAAAAACAAGTAAAAAAATAAATTGAAAAATAATTAATTTTTAAATAATTAAAATTTTTAAACTATAATACAGTTGAAGTGAACCAAAATTATTAGACAAAAAAGTTTAATAAGGAAGGTTCACTTCATTAATATACTGGTTTTAAAATAATTTAAACTTTTAATTTTAAAATTTTATTTATAAAAATATATCTATTTACTTTTTTAATCAAAATTTATTATAAAGATTCATCTTTCTTTATTTTTTCTATTTCATCTTTAGTTAATTGTGTTATTTCCATTATTTTATCAATTGGTGTATTCATTTTAATTAAACTTATTACTGTTCTTTTCTTTTCTTTTAAAATTCCTTCTGCTTGCCCTATATCAATTCCCGTTTCATACATATCTATTTTATCTCTTAAGTCTCTTTCTCTAAAGTCTGCTATTCTTTGGTTTTTTTCATCTTGGCTTAAACTAAGTAGTTCCTTTTTAGCTTCTTCTATTTTTTTATTTTTTACCATAATGTTATCAACCTCCTCACTTTCCGGGTTTAATAAAAACATTATCCACTGTAATAGTTTATCATCTTTATTATTTTTGTATTCTTCCTTAACCTTTTGTACTTCTATTATATGTAACTCTAAGTTATTTGTCAATATTTTTCTATAATTTCTATCTTCTCTTATGTGCCATATGGTATGTGCTTGTAAACCTTTTAAATTAGGAATATTTTGATTAATAATCGCAATAGAAACAGCCTTATGTAATAATTCATAAGCATCTCCTTGTTTTAGTTGCCCAGAATATAATTTTGTCCAATAATCTAAAAACCTTGGTATAAAATTTTTGAAATAAAACATTTGTATTTCTACTTCACACTCAATTTCTTCGTTTATTACTGCTCTTAAATCTACTATACCTATCTTATCTTCTGGAGTATTTCCCAATAATTGTTTATTTACATCAACTCTTAATGAAGTTATATTATCTGACAATATATTCTCTAATAATCCTTTTGCTAAATTATCTTTTAAAAATAGCATTTGAAATACAACATCATTTTTAGGATCTAATAACTTGAATTCTTTTTTATTTTTATAATTTTTTGTTGCTTTATTCATATATTTTCACTTCCTTTATTTTAATTTTTCTACTAATTCTAATTGTTCTTGACTTAAATTAAAATCTTGACCATTATTTTTAATTAAATTATGTAATATTTCAATTGTTTTAGCTTCTTCTATAGTTTTAGTAAGTGGTGCAATAGTTTGCATTTGTTCTTCTAATTTTAAATATTCTTTTTCCATATTATCAAAATCTTGCTTTTCAAAACTGTCTTTCCAATTATTAATGTAATTATCTATATTTTCAATAGCAGTATATTGTTCACTAAAAGTATTTTCTATATTACTTTCTACATTATTTAAAATTACATCTTTTCCTTGTTTAATTGTTTCTGCTACTCCATTACTAATTAAGCCTGCATCACTTACTTTATCTACTACAGTATCTAATAAACTAGAAACACCGTCAATTAAACCTCCGTTTTTTACAGCACTCTGCATTTGAGAAATATTTTCAAAATCTCCTGTAAAAATACCTATAGCACTTTTACCTAAATCTATAGCGTCATCAATTGTCTTTTTTATTCCGTCTCCTAACCCATATTCTAATAAATTATCTTTTATGTTAATAATTTGTTCATCAATAAAGTCTGGTAATAATGCTCTTATTCCAATATCTACTGCCGCATTAATAGTTTTTCCTAATGTGCTTTCTAAAAAACCTTTTTGCTCCTTTTCCACTGTTAAATTATTTTCTACATCTAAATTATTATTTTTTTCTAAATTTTCAATTTCCATATTAAATCATCCTTTCTTTTTTATTTTTTTATTTAATTATTATTTTTTATTAATTATTTTTTATTAATTAATTTTTTTAATTATTTTTTTATTAATTATTTTCATTTAATTTTTTTATTTAATTATTTTTTATTTAATTATTTTAATTTAATTATTTTTTTATTTATTTATTATTTATTATTTTTTTATTTTAATAAATAATAATTTTTAATAAATTAATAAATAAAATTAAGTTTTATTTTTATTGTTTGTATTCTAAATAATTAATAAAATAATATTTTCCCATAACAATATGTAAACTCTTTTCTTGCCTTTTTAAATTATTTTTTATTCCACTATATCTCCTTTCTTTCCCTTTATTGCCTAATAATTTTTTATTATTTTCTTTTTAAAAAATCTAATCATTTTAAAACAAATTTTTAATTTTTCTATCTTTTATACTTTTTTAGTAAACTTAATTAATTATTATAATAATTTTGTTAAATAGAAGTTTTTACTATTAAAAGTTATTTTTAATTTTTATAATTGTTATTTTTTAATTTTATTTAATTATTTTTTATTAATTTAATTTTTAATTGATTATTTTTTTATTTAATTTATTTTTTTATTTAATTTATTTTTTTATTAATTGTTTTTTATTTATTTATTTTTTATTTAATTTATTTTTTTATTTATTTAAAATATTATTTAAATTAATTTTTAAAAATAAACTTAATTTTATTTTTTTGTTGTATTTTATTTTTGATGGAATTTTTTTTAATTCTTTATTATAAAAAAATATAAGAAAAGTAATTTTATTTTTTAAAAGATTTTTAAATATAGCTTTGCTAATTGAATTAAAATAATATTTATTTAGAACAATATGTAAACTTTTTTCTTTGTCTTTTTTATTACTATCTATTTTATTAGATAACTCTGCAATGTCTTGAACGCCTAATCTTTTATCATTAATTACTACTAACACTTTATCTGATTGTTTTACTAAACTGTTCCTAATTTTAAAACTCGCTGTATCTCCAACATCAACTAATATATAATCAAATTTTTTTATATAGTAATTATAAAAATATTCTAAAATATCATAATAATTATTTTCTTTAATAATTTCGTTAAAATTATTTAAAAATATTAAATTATTTTTTATTTTTATTTCAGAATTATAAAAAATATTATTTTTATCAAAATTATTATTTATTTTAAAATAATTATTCTTTTTTTTATAAAAATATTTTTTAAATAAATAAAAATAATTATTTTCTATTTTTTTATTTAAATTAATTAATAATATTTTTTTATTTTTTTGTAATAAATAAATTAATAATAAATTAATTAATGTAGTCTTTCCCGATTTTCTTTTTCCTTCTACTGTAATTATTTTATTTTTTTTATTATTATTTTCTTTATTTTTTATTATTTTTAATTTTTTATAATTAATAATTTTATTTATTTTTATTTTACTAAAAAAATATTTAATTTTATTTTTATTAAAATAATTAATTTTATTTTTTATTTTTTTATTATTAATTAAATTATTATTTAATAAATTTATTATATTTTTAATATTTATTATTTTTATTAAATAAATATTATTTATTCCTAATTTTTTTAATTTATTTTTTTTATTTATATCTTCCTTTTCTAAAAATAAAAATAAATTAACTTTATTATTTATTATTTTTATTTTTTTTATTAATTCTTCTATACTAATTATACCTGGTAAACTTTCATTAATAAAAATACTATCAACTTCTTTTTCCTTTCCTAGCATTTCTAATATAGCTTCTCTATATTGTAAAATATTTAATTCTATATTTTTATTATCTATATTATTAAATATCTTATCTTCTATTTTTCTATTGTTTATCGCTAAAATTATTTTTCTCATCTATACACTCTCCTTCTAATATTTTTTGTTCTAAATCAGAACACTCTATTTTAGTTAATATATGGTCATCTCCTACAAACATTAAGCACTCTCCTCTTTTTAATGATTTAATTTCTACCTTTTCTTTTTCAGATAAATTAGAATATTCAGATAATATTTTTATATTTTCCTCTTCTAAAGCAAAAAATGTTTTTATACTAGAATTATTTAAAATGCTTTTTCCATATGTACCATTATCTAAACTAAATATATCTGATATATCTTGTGTTATTGCTACACCACTTCCACCATATTTCCTTATAGTCTTAAAAATTTTATATATAAAACTTGCTACTTCTTTATTAGAAGTTACACCAATAAGTCTCCATATTTCATCTAAATATATTGCTTTCTTTTCATTTCTATTTTCTTTAATCTTGTCCCAAAATATTTCTGTAAATAAATACATACCATATTTTAAATTTTCTTCTCCTAAATCATATATATCTGCAACTATTAATTCGTTATCTAATTTGACATTAGATATATTATTAAAAAACTTCATTGAGCCTTTAACAAAAGGTATTAATTTTATTTGGAATTTTTTTGTTCTTTCATCTTCTCCTAATACATTATATAAATCTTCTAAAACTGGCATATCTTTTGGTTCTTTAAAATATCTTTTTATTTTATTATTTTTTATAGTTTCTATATATAAGCTTTTATCATCAAAATTAATATCTTTTCTTTTATAAGTTTCAATTAATTTATCTTCTATTAACGCTTTTTCTTCTTCATTTAATTCTCCAAATATTAAATTAAAAAAGCCAATAAGTTTACCTATTTTTGTTGCTAGATATCCACTTTCTCCTTCTTCTAAGCTTTCTCTTCTTATTTCTAAAACATTAATATACGTATTAGAATTTGGTCCTATTTTTATTTCTATACCTTTTAATGTGTTACACAAATTATTATATTCTCTTTCTGGATCTATAATATATTGTTTAATACCTAATAATTTATATCTTAAAATTAATAATTTTGTATAAAAAGATTTTCCTGCTCCACTTGTTCCAAATATACATATATTAGCATTTTTATATTTTTGATTATCATATCTATCTATAAAAACTAATGAATTATTATAAATATTAGTACCTATAAAAATACCGTTTTGGTCAAATATGGTAGAAGAAATAAAAGGATATGTTGCAAGTAACCCTGATGTTAAAACATTTCTTTTTGCTGATTCTTTAATACTTTTGTTATTTTCCATTATTGGTAAACAAGATAAAAATAATTCTTCTTGTCTAAAATTTGCTCTTCTAGTTTGCATACCTTTACTTTGTGTAATACCTTCTATTTTATTTAAATAGTACTCTAGCTCTTTTATACTATCTGCATATATACTAATATAAATATATAAGAAATAAATATCTTCATTATTTACTTGTATTTCTTTCCTTATATATTTTGCATCGTTATATGTAAAAGCTGCTATATCTATATCTTCTCTATTTTGATTACTTTCTTTTAATTCCACTCCAACATTTCCTATATGATATGTTAAATCTTTTATAGCTTTAAAAGAATCTTGTTTTTCATAGAATATTGATATATTCATATTAATATTTGTTTCTATTAATGATTTTAATATAATATCTGTTTGTTCTCTATAATAATCAACTACAATTAAGCCACTATAATATAAATTATCTATTTCTAAATATTTTGGGTTTTGCATATTTATATAGGCTGGTGCTATTTTATCCTTTTCATCTCTTGCTCCTTCAAAAAAATTATCGTTTATTTCTTTTTTATTTTTATTAAATATATTTTTTATTTTTTCTTCTAACATTGTTCCTCCTTGTTTATTTATTTATTTTTATAATTATTTTTTATTTATTATTTTATTTAATTAATTATTTTTTAATTAATTATTTTTAATTAATTATTTTTTTATTTAATTAATTTTTTAATTAATTATTTTTAATTAATTATTTTTTTATTTAATTATTTTTAATTAATTTATTTTTTATTTAATTTATTTTTTTATTTATTTTTTATTTAATTTATTTTTTATTTATTTATTTTTATTCATTTATTTATTAATTAATTATTTTTTTAATTAATTATTTTTTTAAATTAATTATTTTTTTAATTAATTAATTTTTTGTTTAATTATTTTTTATTATTTATTATTTTCTTATTTAAATAAATAATAATTTTTAATAAATTAAATAAATAAAATTAAATTGTGTTTTTACTATTTGTATTATAAATAATTAAAAAAATAATATTTTTTCATAGTAAATGTAAACTTTTTTCTTGCCTTTTTTAATTAATTTTTATTCCACTATACCTTCCCTCTATCCCTTTATTGCCTAATAATTTTTTATTATTTTCTTTTTAAAAAATCTAATTATTTTAAAACAAATTTTTAATTTTT
>CALYBF010000004.1 GCA_944393755.1 uncultured Clostridia bacterium
GTGTAGTTCCTGTTCCAGATGAAAGGCTTGATGCCTTAGCTAAAATGTATAATCCAGAAAAAGTAACTCATGCTGTAATTGAGTTTGTAGATATTGCGGGTTTAGTTAAAGGAGCAAGTAAAGGAGAAGGTCTTGGAAATAAATTCTTATCACATATACGTGAAACAGATGCTATTTGCGAAGTTGTAAGATGCTTTAATGATAGTAATATTGTTCATGTAGATGGAAGTATAGATCCAGTACGTGATATTGAAACTATTAACTTAGAATTAATTTTTGCAGATATAGAAACTGTAAATAAAAGACTAGATAAAGCTAGAAAAAATTTAAAAGCTAGTAAAAGTTATAAAGAAGAAGTTGATTTATTAGAAAGAATTAAAGAAAATTTAGAAAATGGAATTTCTGCAAGAGCATTAGAATTTAACGAAGATGAACAAAAATTAGTTAAAGATATGTTTTTACTAACAACAAAACCAATTCTTTATATTGCAAATATTTCTGAAGAACAAATGGAAAATGCAGATAATGACCATCTTGTTCAAAAAGTTAAAGAATATGCTTCTAAAGAAAATGCTGAAGTTATTCCATTATGTGTTAAGATTGAAGAAGAATTATCTGGTTTAGATGATAATGATAAAAAAGAAATGCTAGATGCTTTAGGTTTAGATGAGTCTGGTTTAGATAAAGTTATTAAAAAATCATATGACTTATTAGGGTTAATGTCATTTTTAACAGCAGGAGAACCTGAAGTAAGAGCTTGGACAATTAAAAAAGGTACGAAAGCTCCACAGGCTGCAGGCAAAATACATTCTGATATTGAAAGAGGTTTTATAAAAGCAGAGGTTATTTCCTTTGATGAATTAATGAAATGTGGTAGTATGGTTACTGCTAAAGAAAAAGGTTTAGTTCGCCAAGAGGGAAAAGATTATATTATGCAAGACGGAGATATTGTTTTATTTAAGTTTAATGTGTAATATCTTTGTAACATAATTGTAAAATAAAATAACAAAAAAACTATTGACGAATTATATTTTTAAGTATAAAATATTAAATGAAAACAGATGAAGAATTTTATTATTTGTATAATACTTGAAATATATTTTGATTTATGGTATAATAATTAGTGGTTATATAAATAATAATATTAAAATAGTAGTAGAGGAGAAATTATTATGAACAAAGCAAATTTATTAAAAGTATTTTTTATTTTAATTTTAAGTGTAATGGTTATTTTAATAACAACTTCAGTTAATGCTGCAGAATTAAATGATATCTCAAATCAATTAATGAGTGGAAATACTTCTGGTTCTGGAAGTACAAATACTCCAGCAACTAATACTCAAACACCAACAAATACAAACAGATTAAATACTTCTAATACAAATGGTAATAGAACAAATAATGCTAGTAGAAATTCAAGCATTTATAATAATACAAATTTACCTAAGACAGGTATAGGAGATAGCCTTCCAATAGCTGCATTAGTTGTTGTATTTGGAATATCAGCAGTATATGCTTATAAGAAAATTAAAGATTATAGAAATATTTAGTTAGTAAATTTATGTATATATTTTAAAGAGTAGATTTTTTCTACTCTTTATTTTGTTTGGCTTTTATTATAATTCTATTATTATTTAAATTGTTACAAGTAATAAGAGTAAGCGTTTTTTCATTTTTATTATAATTATAAATAGGAGAGAGATCATTTTCTTTTACTTCATATTTTCCAAAAACTTTATATATATATTTAAAACCATTATTATTATAAATATATATTTCATCACCATTTTGTAATTTATCTATATTACTAAAAAACATATTATTATTATAATTATGTCCTGCTATGCAAATGTTAGTGTTTTCATTTAAATTTGCACCATAAAGTTTACAAGGAGAGACTTTTAAGTTTTCTTCAGAAAGATAAGAAAAAACAGGGTAATAGATATTAATTTTTGGTATTTCAATAATGCCAAAGATACTATTTTCTGCTGAGCTTTGTGTTTCATTATTTTTTTTATTATTTGAATAAAGTGTACTAATATTATAATTACTAATTATTTTTTTAGAAAAATTTTCAGATGTTTTTAAAGAATGTAAATAATAAATAAAAAAACAAATAGCAAATATAATTATAGCTATTGAAATAACAAATTGTACTTTAAATATTTTTTTATTTTCTTTTTCTCTTTTATTATTAAAATTTGTAACTAAAATCTGGTTCATATTTTTATTTTGTGTAATTTATTTAAAAATATAATTATTAAAAAGATAAAAATATAGAAAAAAATTCCAAAAAAATTTTTTAAATTATTGACATAACTTTTATTTTATGTTAATATAATATTTGTAAGGGTTGCCAAGTGCAACCGAAGCACAAAAATTTTTTGGATTCAGCACAGAGAAGTGAGATTGCCAGTGAAACGTCATGAGCCATGACAAAAATGGGGTGCACCATTGAGAGTGTGATACCTAACAGACATTATCGTTGTTTTCTGCAGAAACACGGTGTCTTTCACTGGAATCAAAACAAAAAGGCTTATCTTCCAGATTGCTGAAGCAGAGAAGGACACATTGTCCTGAGAGATAGCAAGACGTTGCTATCTCTTTCTGCTTTTGTAGGAAAAAATTAAAATTTTTAAAAATATCCTTGTCAAAAAAATAATATTTTGTTATTATGTGTTATGGAAAGGAAGAAATTTATGAAAGCTACAAAAGAACAAATAATAATAAAACGTAAGAAGAAAAATGTAAAAATATTTCCAATATATAAAATGGTGTCTTGGGACTTGCTGTTTTATTTTCCTATAATATTTCTATTCTTAACACAAATAAAAGGTTTTTCTGCTTCACAAGTACTATTTGCAGATGCTTTTTATACATTATCAAATACATTTTGGCAGATACCAGTAACAAGTGTTGTAGATAGAATAGGAAAGAAAAATTGTTTAATAATAGGAAATATTTTATATTCATTAAGTATATTAGCAATGATATTTTTACAAAATTATTATGAATTATTAATAATTCAATTTGTATATGCGTTAGGTTATTCAATTAAAGGAATATGTGAATCAAATATATTATATGACTCATTACCAGTAGGGAAGAAGAGAGGAAAAATATATTCAACAATAGATGGAAAATCATCTTCATATTTTTATATATTTGATGCAATTTCATCTGTAATTGCAGGTTTTGCATTTACAATAAATGGATATATTCCAATGGTATTATGTTTCTTATGTTGTATAGCTTCTACTGTTATTTCATTTAAGTTTAGACATACTCAGTTAGTAGAAGAAAAAGTAAAACCAGTAAGCTTAACTGAATATTCAAAACAATTAAAAGGAGCAATTAAGTTTTTTGTAAAATCTGACAGAATAAAATTACTAATATTATTAAATGCACTATTTTTAGGTTTAATAGTAGGAATAGTTAATTTAAGAAGTAGTATGTTATCAGAAATGCATGTTCCAGAAGCATATTTTGGAATTATATTCGCAATTTTACAATTAAGTGCTGCAATAACTGCAAGAAATAGTGAGAAAATACATAAAATGTTTAGAAATAAGACATTAACATATCTAACATTACCAGTAACATTATCTTGTATGGTTGTTGGTTTTGTTGGAACAGATACATTATCAAAATCATCACTTTTAGTAATAGTATTTATGTTTTTAATACAATATGCAATAAAAGGACCATACAGGGCATTAATGTCAAGATATATAAATAATTTTACTAATAGAAATATTAGACCAAAATTAACAGCTTTAAATTATTTGTTATCAAATTTATTAACAGCAGGAATTTCACTATCTTGTTCATGGCTTTTAAGTATTACAACAACAGCAAATACATTTATGATAATTGGTTGTGTTACAACAATAGTAGCAGTATTATTACTTGATTATATGAGAGGAAGAGTAGGTTTAAAACCTGACCAATATAGTAAAGAAGATTTAAAATATAGTACATATAAACCACAGAAAAAAGCCTAAGTAAAACTAGGCTTTATTTCTCTTTTATAAATTTTTGGCGTTACTTCAAATTTAATTTTAAAACATCTAAAATCAAATAATTCGTTTTCATCTAAACAATCTAAGTAAATATCTAATTCTTCTAAATTTCTACAAGCAGATATAATAATAGGATTTAAATTATATTTAAAACTAAGCTCAAATGCTAAATTTATTGCTTTAAAAAAAGAATTATGTTCTTTATTATAAACTAAATTTATAGTTTCTCTAAATCTAGAACTTATTGAGTGTTTAAATCTATTTAAATCTAAAATATATTCTTTATTAATTACATCTTCTACAGAAGAATATTTATCTTTGTTTTCACTATAAAATTTTTCTAAATCGGAATATTTGTAAGGTAAATATGCTTTCTGGTCTTTCTCAGAAACAATTAAAGTATCATTATCCATTTTGCACTCCTAAAATAATTAATTTTTTATTAGTTTAATTATAACTTTTAAAATTATTTAAGTAAAGAAAAATAATGTTACATTTTTATTACATTTTATTGAAAAGAATTTTTCCATATGTTATATTAATATTAGTTTAAAACAAAAGAGGAAGGGAAAAACATTGTATAAACTTAGTGATTTTGAAAAATCTAGTAAACATTTATATAAATTAGGAAAATTTATAAGCATATGTATTTGTATTATTATAGTATTTTTTCTTATATTTAATGTAAGTTTAATAATAACATCTTATATGAAACCAGGAGAAACACCAAACTTTTTTGGAATAAAAAGTTTTACAATTGTATCAGAAAGTATGGAACCAAAAATAAATAAGCAAGATGTTATTTTTATTAAAGAAGTTGATAAAGATAAGTTAGAAGTAGGAGATATAATCTCATTTAAAACAGGAGAAATAATAAATACACATAGAATTGTAAAAATAGAAGAACAAAATGGAGAAGAGGTATATATAACAAAAGGAGATAATAATAAAAAAGAAGATAGAGGGTATGTTAAATTAAATGACATAGAAGGAAAATATCTATTTAAAATACCAAAATTCGGAATAATAGTAGAAATTTTAAAAAGTAAAATAACATTAGTTATATTGTTAGTTATTTTGGTTTTAATATCATATTACCAAGTAGTACTTACAAAAAGAAAACTAAAGAGAAAAGAAGAAAGATATGAATATAATAAAAACTTGTTAAAGGAAAATCAAAAAATAAGATAAATAAAATTAGGGGTTGATATATTTTGTATAAAGCAATTTTTATTGATATAGACGGAACATTAAGAAATGATGATAGAGAAATAACTTATAAAACGAAAGAAACTATTAAAAATGTAAGAGAAAAAGGAATACTTGTAATTCTATGTTCAGGAAGACCAATAATAACAACATTAAAAATTAGTAAAGAAAGCTGTGCTAGTAACTATATTATTACATCAAATGGTGCATATGGATATGATTATATAGAAAATAAATGTATATTTAAAAACCCTATGAGAATAGAAGATTGTTTAGAAATATACAAAATAGCAAAAGAAAATGATGTTAATTTCATTATGAATACAGAAATGGGAAGAGTTGTATTAAAGAAAACATCTAATAATAGTGATAAAATATTAGATGAACCAATAGAAGAATTTTTAAATAAAACAGAAGTAATGCAATGTTTAATACAAGACTCTTCATTTGAAAAAATAAAATCTTTAAGACCATTAATAGAAAAAATGGAAAATGTAGAAATAAAAAACCAATCAAAAAGTCTAACAAATATAAATGTAAAACCAAGAGAAACAACATATTGTGATATAGCAGATATAAAAACATCAAAAGGATATGGAATTAAAAAAATGTGCGAAAGTTTAAAAATAGATATAAAAGACACAGTATCTATAGGAGATGATTATAACGATATTTCTATGTTTAATGTAACAGGACTTAGTGTAGCAATGGGAAATGCAAATGATGATGTAAAAAGTAAAGCAAAATATATAACAAAAAGTAATAATGATGAAGGAGTAGCCAAAGTTTTAGAAAAAATATTAAAGGGGGAGATTGTATGTTAGAAAAAGCTTTAGAAAATATTAGAGTATTATGCCATAGTTCAATTAAATTTGAAAAAGAAAAAACAATTTATTTTGACCCATTTAAAGTAGATAAAAATTATAATGATGCAGATATTATATTTATCACACACTCTCACTATGACCATTTCTCAGAAGAAGATATTTTAAAAGTAAAAAAAGAAACAACAAAAATAGTTATGCCAGAAGAAACATATATTAGTAATAAAGAAAAACTAAATAATGTTTTAGGTTTTAAAAAAGAAAACATTATTACTGTTGAACCAAATAAATCTTATACTGTAGATAATATAAAATTTGATACAATACCAGCATATAATGTAAATAAAAACTTTCACCCAAAAGAAAATAAATGGGTTGGCTATATAATTTATTTAGATGATATTTCTTATTATATAGCAGGAGATACAGACATAACTGAAGAAAACAAACAAGTTAAATGTGATGTAGCATTTGTTCCAATTGGTGGAACATATACAATGACAGCTAAAGAAGCAGCAGAATTAATAAATATAATAAAACCAAAAATAGTGGTTCCAACACATTATGGTTTAATAGTAGGAACAAAAGAAGATGAAGAAATTTTTAAAAGGTTAATTGGGGACATTTCTTTTGCGAACTTTTAGTCGCATTCGGGACACATCTTTATATAGATGTGTCCTAAATTTACCTTTTAGGGTCAAAATGAAACGTCCCCATTGCTCTTTTTAATTCCAAAAAACTTACTAAAAAATTAAATATTTCACTTACATATATTGCTATTATAAAACCTGTTATTCCGAAAAATTGGTAGTAAGAAATATAGTATAGATATTGTAATTAATAAATCTAATATATTACATATCATAACATTAAATTGCCTATTTAAGCCTTTTAACATATTATCTGTTATATTATCTAGATACATAAACAAAATTAAGGGTGCAAAGATTCTTATGTATTTTGCAGGTTCGAGATTTTGATATATTAAATAACTTAAATTGTTTGCAAATATTATACATATTATTGTTATAAATATAGCAAATAAAGATGTTATTATAAATATTTTACTACTTACACTAATTATTCTTTTTTTATATCCATTTGCTTGCAAGCTTGAAAATTCTGGCACTATTAATGAACTAAAAGAATTTATAAATACTGTTGGAAATAAAATAACCGGAAATGCCATACCTGTAATTCTACCATATTCTGATAATGCTATTGTGTATGGAAGCCCAAATAAAACAAGTCTATTTGGAACTATAAATTCTTTTAAAGTTGATAAACCAGAGCGAATATATGATGTTATAGATATTGGTAGTGTAATACTTAAGATTTTTTTCTTATAACGTATTCCGGTTATTTTATATCTTTTATTAAAAAAGCTTTTATCTATTTTATATAATATGCTAAGTAATGTAACAGAAAATATCTCTGATATTACATCTGCTAATATTAGTAAGACACATACACTTTCTACACTTCGTAATGGAAAATATTTTAAAAATAAGACACTTATAATTATTTTTACGATTAATTCTAATGTTTGTGATATTGCTGATTTATATGCTTTTCTTACTGCACTAAAATAACCATTTATTACTGATGATATAGAAATACAAGGAAGTCCTATTGCTATTAAATAAAATGGAATTACTGATACTTTATTTCCTAGCCAATTTATTGATATTATTTTTGATAATAATATTATTAACAAACTACTTCCCAAGCCTAAAAAAACAGCAAATAAAGTACAACTTTTTACAGCTTTTAAACCTTCTTCATATTTTTCTTTTGCAAATTTTTGTGATACCAAATATGTACAGGCTATGCTAAGCCCAGATGTTGCAAGTGTTATAAAAAACATATAAACAGACATAACTAAAGAAAATACACCAACTGCTTCTGAGCCTATTTTATTTGAGACATATATATTAAATACCATACTTATACTTCTTGTTATTAATGCTGTTATTGTAAGTATAAAGCCATTTATTATAAATTTTTTAGTTCTTTTCAATAATATTCACCATTTAATTTTATTAAAATAATTTTTGAAATATTCTATGGTTTGATTTTTTCTAACAAAGATGCTATAATTTAAGCATATTCTTGCAAATGCAAGTTTTATATAATGGCTTTTCTAAATTTAGAAAGGAGTCAAAATGGAAGATCTTACTAAATACCCAGAGGATTGTCAGAAGTGTGAAAGATTTGCGACTTGTAGTGTAAGATGTGGCAAAGGAGTAAAACAATGGTTTTCTGTTCCAGGCGAATTTTCTAATCAACGCTATTATAGATATCTTTGCCCAGTAGAGGAAGAGGATAGAATAATGGGACCAATGCGCAGACTTCAGAAAGAAGTTCGCAGGGTTTCAGGAGACGGTAACCAAGAGGGATAAGAGGTAAGTGAACTAAAATCGAGTAGAGAATAAATAATTATTTTATTCTCTACTCGATTGTTATGTCGAAAAAACTCCTTTTTTCATATTATATATAAAGTAGTATGAAAGGGGGAAGATATTTGGAATTAGTAGGAAAAAAGATAGGTTTTGTACTTACAGGTTCTTTTTGTACGTTTAAAAAGACTATTCCTAAAATTAAAGAATTAGTAGAAAAAGAAAAAGCAGAAATAATACCTATAATGTCGTATAATAGTTATAACTTAGATACTAAATTTGGAAAAGCAAAAGACTTTATATTGGAAATAGAAAAAATAACGAGAAAAGAAATAATTCACACAATACAAGATGCAGAACCAATAGGGCCAAAGAACATTACAGATATAATGGTAGTTGCACCGTGTTCACGGAAATACTATGTCTAAACTTGCTTTAGATATAATAGATACACCAAGTCTAATGGCTTGTAAAAGTCATTTAAGAAATGATAGACCACTTGTTATTGCACCATCAACAAATAATGGTTTAAGTGGTAATGCTGAAAACATTGGTAAATTATTAAATAGAAGAAATTATTATTTTGTACCTTTCAGGCAAGACAACCCAATTACTAAACCAAGGTCAATTGTATTTGATGAAAATTATTTAATAAAAACAATTAAATTTGCATTAGATGGAGAGCAAATTAGTCCAATTTTATTATAAAAATTCAACATCCTAAAGGAAAAGTTTCAAAAACTTTTCTTTTTAGCTTTAATAAATTATATTATTAAATTTTAAACTATAAATTACTTGACTAAATTATAAAAAAATGGTATAAATAAAAAGTGCTAAACAAATAAGGCCCCTTGGTCAAGCGGTTAAGACGCCACCCTCTCAAGGTGGAATCATGGGTTCGATTCCCGTAGGGGTCACCAAATAATATACAAATTAATATTAAAAGGGAGTAGCTTTTAATTACTAATCAACAGTCGCGATTTTTAAATCTGGTTAGTAAGCTAAATAAAATTAGTTAGCAAGACTTTTAAGGAATAAATCTTTAAAAGTCTTTTTGTTTTGTTGTTAAAAATTACAAAATGTGTAATAATATAAAAAGAAAAATAAAAAAGGAGTGGTATTTTTGGAACAAAATAATTGGTTTAACAAAAGTGTAGAGGAAGTAGAAAAAGAACTTGAAACAGATTTAAGTAAAGGTTTAAGTAATGAAGAAGTTCAAAAAAGAAGAGAAAAATATGGTTTAAATGAACTAAAAGCAAAGAAAAAGAAATCTTTATTCCAAAAATTTTTAGATCAATTTAAAGATTTTTCAATAATAATATTAATAATTGCAGCAATAGTATCTGGAATAGTTGGAGTAGCAGAAGGTGAAGGTGTAACAGATACAATTATTATTTTAATAGTTGTAATAGTAAATGCAATAATAGGAGTAACACAAGAAGCAAAAGCAGAAAAATCACTAGAAGCACTTCAAAAATTAACAGACCATGCATCTAAAGTATTAAGAAATGGAGAAGTAATTGTAATACCTTCAAAAGAATTAGTACCTGGAGATATTGTAGTATTAGATACAGGAGATTATATACCAGCAGACTTAAGAATAATAGAAGCAGTAAATTTAAAATCACAAGAATCATCTTTAACAGGAGAATCAGTGCCAGTTGAAAAAACTATAGATAAAATAGAAGAAAAAGAAGTGGGAATTGGTGATAGAATAAATATGTTATTTTCATCAAGCCTTGTTACTTATGGTAGAGGAAAAGGTATAGTTGTAGAGACAGGTATGACAACAGAAGTAGGAAAAATTGCGGGTATGTTAGATAATACAGAAGAACAAATAACACCACTTCAAGAAAAATTAAACAAACTTGGAAAAACTTTAGGAATAGCAGCATTAGCAATTTGTGTTGTAATATTTATAATAGGTTTAATACAAGGAAAAGAACCAATTCATATGTTTATGACGGCAGTATCTCTAGCAGTTGCAGCAATACCAGAAGGACTAGTTGCAGTATCTACAATAGTTTTAGCAATTGGTGTGCAAAAAATGGTTAAGAAAAATGCAATTGTAAAAAGACTACCAGCTGTTGAAACTTTAGGAAGTAGCACAGTAATATGTTCAGATAAAACAGGAACATTAACTAAAAATCAAATGACAGTTGAAAAAATATTCATAAATGGTAATACTAAAGATGTAGAAGAATATAAAGATAGCAATGATTTAGATTTAGAAAAATTAGTTTTAGCAAATATGCTATGTAATGACACAAAAATATCTAGTGATGGAACATTAACAGGAGACCCAACAGAAACAGCATTAGTAGATATGGGCTTTACATTAGACTTTGAACCAAGTATTTATGATGAAATGCCACGTATAGGAGAAGTTCCATTTGATTCAGATAGAAAATTAATGACAACTATAAATGAAGTAAATGGAAAATATATAGTTTATACAAAAGGTGGAGTAGATGAATTACTTGCTAGATGTAATAGTTATCTATTAAATGGAGAAATAAAACAAGATTTAGAAAATTATTCAAAAATAGTTAGAGAAAACAATGAGAAAATGGCAAAAGAAGCTTTAAGAGTATTATCTTGTGCATACAAAGAAATAGACCATAAACCAACAGATGAAGAAATTAAAAACATAGAAAATGATTTAATATTTGTTGGTATGGTAGGTATGATAGACCCACCAAGAGAAGAAGCTAAAAAAGCAGTTGAAAAATGTAAAACAGCAGGAATAAAAACTGTAATGATAACAGGAGACCATAAGATTACAGCAACAGCAATTGCTAAAAAACTTGGTATATTAGAAAATGAAGATGAGGCAATAACAGGTCAAGATTTAGAAAATATGTCTGACGAAGAACTAGAAAAAAATGTAAGACATTATTCAGTATATGCAAGAGTATCACCAGAACATAAAGTAAGAATAGTTAGAGCTTGGCAAAAAAATGGAGAAATAGTTGCAATGACAGGTGATGGCGTAAATGATAGTCCTGCATTAAAACAAGCAAATATTGGTTGTGCAATGGGTATGGTTGGAACAGATGTTGCAAAAGAAGCAGCAGATGTAATATTAACAGATGATAATTTTGCAACTATAGTATCAGCAGTAGAAGAAGGAAGACGTATTTATGATAACATATTAAAAGTAATACAATTCTTACTTTCAAGCAATGTTGGTGAAATAGTAGTATTATTTTTAGCAACATTATTTACACCGCTATTTGCTAATTGGTTTGGAATAACAGATATTTCTCATTTAGAAATATTACTTCCAATACACATATTATGGATAAATTTAGTAACAGACTCACTTCCTGCATTAGCATTAGCATTTGACCCTGCAAATAAGGACATAATGAATAGAAAACCAAATAAACCAGAAAAAGGTGTGTTTACAAAAGGTATGACATTAAGAGTTATATATCAAGGTGTTATGATAGGTTTACTTACTTTAGGAGCATTTATGATAGGTTTAGCAACAACAACTGAAGCTATAGATGGTTTAACATTAGATGAATCTAAAATAGAAGTAGGTCAAACAATGGCATTTGTAACTTTAGCACTTTCAGAACTTGTGCATGTATTTAATGTTAGAAATAATAAGCAATCAGTATTTAAAACAGGAATATTAAATAACAAAAAATTATTATTAGCAGTTGGAGCATCAGCACTATTAATGATAGTAATTCTTGCAATACCAGCATTAAGAACAATATTTAGTATACCAGTTTTACCAACATCAAATATTATAGAACTTGTTTTATTAATACTTGCACCGCTTGTAATAGTTGAATTATTTAAATTATTTAAAATTAATACAACAAAAGATGAGTAAGTATTTGGTAAAGTTAGAAAAATAAAAATGTAATAAATCAAATATTAAAAACAATATAAAGGGTAGCAATTGCTATCCTTTAAAAATTATGAAAATAAAGGTGGAATCTAGCAATTTCAAGTAAATTATTTATATTTGCTTGAAAAAAATAGAAAAATAAGGTAAAATAGATAAGTAGAAAATAAAAATAGGAGAAAGAAATGTATTTAATAGTAGGTTTAGGAAACCCAGAAGAAGATTATGGAAATACAAGACATAATATGGGATTTGATACAGTAAATAAAATATCAAAAGAATATAATATAGAAATAAATAAAAAGAAATTCAAAGGTTTATATGGAAGTGGGATAATAGAAGGAGAAAAAGTAATCTTACTAAAACCACAAACATATATGAATTTAAGTGGAGAAAGCATCAAAGAAGCAGTAGATTTCTATAAAATAGAAAATAATAATATAATTGTTATTTATGATGATATGGATATAGCTTTAGGAGTAATAAAAATAAGAAAAAAAGGAAATTCAGGGTCTCATAATGGGATGAAATCAGTAGTAAAGTATATAGGAACAGAATTTCCAAGAATAAGAGTTGGAATTGGAAAACCAGAAGATGAAGATTTTATAAGATATGTAATAGGACCAGTTCCAGAAGAAGAAAAACAAATTTTAGATAGTTCCACTTCGCTTGCAAAAGATGCAGTCATAGAAATAATAAAAAGTGGAGTAGACAATGCAATGAATAAATTTAATAAAAAGGAAGGTTAAAATGACAGAAATATTTATACAAAAAAATGAGGATAAAACAAGAAAAATAGCACTTGTAGAAAATGGAATACTTTTAGAATATTATGATGAGGATGACAGAGAAACAAGAAAAGAAGGAAATATATATATAGGAATAGTAAAAGACATTGTAGAAGGTATGCAATCAGCATTTGTTGATATAGGAACAGAAAAAAATAGTTTTATACATTTAAAAGATGTATTAAAAAAAGTAGACGAGAAAAAAGAAAAATTAGATATGAGTGTTAATATTAAAAAAATATTAAAACCAAATCAAAAAATATTAGTACAAGTAAAAAAAGATAGTAATGATAAAAAAGGAGCAAGAGTATCAACACATATAAACTTACCAAGTAAATATATTGTTTTAATGCCAAATACAGATATAGTAACAATATCACAAAAAATAGAAGATGAAAAAGAACAAGAAAGATTATTAAAAATAGTAAAAGAAAATCTAAGTAGTGGAAATGGAGCAATAATTAGAACATCTGCAGAAGGAAAAGAAAAAGAAATAATAGAAGATATCAAAAATATAGAGAAAAAGTGGGAAAAGATAACAAAAACAAATGTTAATCTGAATAAAAATAAACCACAATTATTATATAAAAGTGAAGATATAATAGAAAAAATGCTAATAGATTTAACAGAAAAAAATATTGAAAAAATAGTAGTAAATGAAAAACAAGAAAAAGAGAATTTAGAAAAATTAATAGAAGAAAATAAAGAATATAAGAATATTAAAATAGAACTAAGCGAAAGTAAAAATATTTTTGATATATATGATTTAGAAAAACAAATAAAAAAAATAAAAAACAGAAAAATATGGCTTAAATGTGGTGGTTTTATAACAATAGACAAAACAGAAGCACTAACAGCAATAGATGTAAACACAGGGAAATACACTGGAAATAAAAATTTAGAACAAACAATATTAAAAGTAAATAAAGAAGCAACTGTAGAAATAGCAAAACAAATAAGACTAAGAGATATAGGCGGAATAATAATAATAGATTACATAGATATGTTAAAAAAAGAAGACAAAGAAGAAATATTAAAAATATTAAAAGAAGAACTAAAAAAAGATAGAACAAAAACACAAGTAGAAGGCTTCACAAAATTAGATTTAATAGAAATGACAAGAAAACATATATGTAGTCATAAAGAGTGAGACAAAGTGGGACACCCATTTTTTGTCTCAATTTATAATAAGAAATGAGACAAAAATTGGGTGTCCCCTTTTGTCTCAAAGGAGTTTAAAATGGATGTTGGTTTTATAAGTTTAGGTTGTAGTAAGAACTTAATTGATACTGAAATAATAATTGGTAAATTTAAAAGTCATAATTATAATATTGTAGCTGATGAAGAAAAAGCAGATATGATTATTATTAATACCTGTGGGTTTATTGATTCTGCTAAAGAAGAGGCAATTAATACAATATTAGAAATGGCTGAATATAAGAAAAAAAGATGTAAATATTTAGTTGTAATGGGATGTCTAGTACAAAGATATTATGAAGAACTAATAAAACTTCTTCCAGAAGTTGATTTGTTTATAAAACTAGACGAATATGATATTTTTTGGAATAAGATTGAAGATTTAGTAAAAAGAGATATTGTAGAAAAATCAAAGACAAAGAAAATAACAAAAATATCAGAACTAAAACCATTACCTATGTTTTATAAAGAAGAATTTTTAAATAGAACAATTACAACTGGGAAGAATTATGCTTATTTAAAAATTGGTGAAGGTTGTAGTAATAGATGTACATATTGTGCTATTCCATATATTAGAGGACCTTTTGTTAGTAGAAAAAAAGAAGATATAATAGAAGAAGCAAAAAGCCTAGTTAAAAAAGGAATAAAAGAATTAATAATAATTGCACAAGATACTACAAAATATGGTGTAGATTTATATGGAAAATCTTGTTTAGCAGAATTGTTAGAAGAACTTTGTAAAATTAAAGAAATTAAATGGATAAGATTTTTATATTCTTATCCAGAAGGAATTACTGATGAACTAATAGATGTTGTTGCAAATAATAAAAAAATCGCAAAATATTTTGATATACCTCTTCAACATATTTCTGATAATGTTTTGAAGAAAATGAATAGAAGAACAAGCAAAAAACAAATAGAAAACTTAATTAGTAAAATAAAAAGTAAAATTCCAAATGTAACTTTAAGAACAAGCTTGATAGTTGGCTTTCCAGGAGAGACAAAAGAAGAATTTAATGAATTGTTAAATTTTGTAAAACAAACTAAATTTGATAAATTAGGTGTTTTTGAATATTCAAAAGAAGAAGGTACTCCTGCTGCTAAATTGGATAATCAAATACATTGGAGAACAAAGAAATCAAGATATAATAAAATAATGGAAGTACAACAAAAAATATCAAAAGAAAATTTAGAAATTAAAATTGGAAAAACTTATGAGGTTTTAATAGAAGATATTTCGTTTGATAAAAAATATTATATTGGAAGAACAATGCTAGATGTACCAGATATTGACGGTTTAGTATATATAAAAAATAAAATACAAAAAGAAATTGAAGAAAAAGACTTGATAAACAACTTTGTTAAATGTAAAATAATAGATGTAAATACATATGATTTAATTGGTGAAATTGTTTAAGAAGAGGTGGTTTGTATGTTAATAAATATAGGAAATAATGAAAATGAAGAAAAAATTGCAATTACAGTTATACAAAATTCTGAAAATGAAGATTTATATGAGTATTACATAGGAGATATAAAAATTGGGGTTTTAGATAAAGGTGTAATGGAAGATAATATCTTAATGCTTCAAAATACTTTAGACAATGACCTTTCAAATCAAATAAAAGATGCAATTGATAGATTACCAAGAGAAGAAATTGAAGAAGAAGGGGAACTAGCTAAAGCAATTGATGACTATTTGAAAGAGTTTGGAGAAGATGACGAAAGAGCAAAAGAAGTAGCATTAGTAGATTTAGATGAGGAAGAAAAAGAAGAAAATAGTGAAAAACAAGAAGAAAAAGATGATGATGATGAAAAAATAGTAAAACCTTCTACAGTAAAAGATGTAAACGTTAAACAAACTGTAGATTTAGGAGAGAGAGCAAATGATATGCATGATGTTAGAAAATGGTTTGGTCTTCCTCAAGATGTGGTAAAAATAGGTGTAATAGAAAGTTATCAAATGAGCAACTTACACGATAGTGAAGGTAAAGATTATTCAAATGCAACTACTAGATATTCATTAATTGCAATAGGGAAAAATGGAGAAGTGATACCTCTTTCTGAATATATACCAGAATTAGAGCAAAGAGACAGTGTAGGTAATAACCCAGTAGAAGAAAGTTACCAAGTAGATGATTCTGGAAGAGTAAATAAAGATGCTAATTTAACAGAATACCAATTTGGTTCTAAAGTTATACAAATTGATAATAAAGAAATGGGTAGAATTGAAATAAATATTGGAGAAGAGGCAAGAGATTCTACTAAAGCAATGGGAGTTGAATTAAGAACAGAAAATGTAACTTTTGCAACAGACACATCATCAAGAAGTGTAATCGGTGAATATGAACAAAATGGTGAAGATACAGTTGAAGAAAATATTGAAGAAGCAGAAAGACATCCAGATCCAGAAGAAGACAAAATGGATGAAAGAGATATTGATGGTGATATAGAAACCGCTTCACATATACATACTGGTGATGAAATAGTATTAGAAGATGGAACAATAATGACTTTTTCTGAATTAGCTAGAAGATATGGGTTTTATAATGATGGTGTTCCAGATAGTGAACACGCAAAAGAAGTATATACTAAAAAACTAACAGAAACACCAGAAAAAACACCAGATGAAATTATAGAAGAGTTAGATTATGAATATGAAGATCCAAGAATACAAAATGGAAGAGATATGTAAAAATAAAACAGTTTCCTGACTTAGGAAACTGTTTTTTACTGTGGTTCTACGTGTACAACAGTTTTATAAACATTATCTAATTTTGTAACAGATTTTTCTAATTCATCTGCTAAACTATGACTAGCAAAAGTAGACATATTTCCATCTAAACCGATTGTTATAAAAACAAGATATTTATCTCCAACAGGTGTTGAGATAATATTTTTTACATCTTGTATTTCGTTATAATTATGTGCTATTTTTAATATTAAATCTTTAGTCTTTTCATCAATACTTATGTCCATTAAAACATTGTAACTTTCTATAAAAATACTTATTCCTGTATAACATATCCATATTGAAATACCAATACCAACAACACCGTCAAACCAGTAGATATTAAATAAAGTAAGTATTACTGAAATTAAAGTGAAAGTTGTTACAATACAGTCATTTCTATGGTCTTTCATATTTGCTTCTAGCAAAATACTATGATATTTTTTATTTGCTAAATATGTATATAAAAATAAAGATAATTTAACGATTATTGTAACTATACATACAATTATTAAAAACCAAGAAAATATAAGTTTTTCTCCTAATATTAGTGTTACAATTGAATCAAAAAATAGTTTAGCAGAAACAACAATCATAGCAATTCCTATAAACATAGAGAAAATATATTCTGCTTTTCCATGTCCTAAATTATGGTCTTCATCACTTGGAACACTAGCAATGTGATTTCCAATAAAAGTCATAAGAGAAGCAAAAATATCACCTGCACTATTTACACTATCTGCAATCATTGCCTGGCTTTTACTTAAAAAACCTACAGTTGCTTTTATTATTAGTAAAAAAATATTTCCAATAATACCTAAAATTCCAGCTTTTTTAATTAAAATAAATTTCTTACTATCACTCATTTTAAGAACCCCTTCTATAATATTGATATTCTATATAATACTATTATGTAAGAACAAAGTCAATATACCCCTCTCTTTACAAAATACCCCATAGGGTATATAATTGCATTGGAAGGTGATTAAATTGCTAGAAAATAAAAAGAAATTCACCAAAAGAAGTGAAAGTGAAAAGAAAATTATAAATAATAGATTAAACAGAATAGAGGGGCAAGTACGTGGTGTGAAGAAAATGATAAAAGAAGATAGGTATTGTGATGATGTATTAATACAGCTATCTGCAATAGATAAATCTGTAAAAAGTTTGGCTAATCATATATTAGAAAATCATATGCAAACTTGTGTATTAAATGACTTAGAAAATGGAAATTACGAAATAATAGATGAAGTTGTTAATTTATTTAGGAGGTTCCAATAGTGAAAAAGATAATTTTAAAAATAGAAGGGATGACTTGCAGTGCTTGTTCAAATGGTTTAGAAAAATATTTAAATAAGCAAAAAGGAATAATATCAGCAAGTGTGAATTTAGTTATGGCAAGTGCACAAATTGAATATGACGAAAAAATAGTAACTAGAAAAATGCTTGATTTGTTTGTGAAAAAAGCAGGGTTTAAATCTTTAGGCGAATTTAATATTAAAGATGAAGAAAATAAAAGCAAAAAAGACAAGATATTATTTATATTATTTGGTATATTAGCCATAATAACCTTATATATATCAATGGGGCATATGTTAGGCTTGCCGATATTTGATTTTTTAAATATGGAAAAAAGTCCGGTAAATTATACAATAGTATTATTTATTTTAGCAATAACTTTTCTTATTTATGGGTTTGATATATTAAAAAGCGGTTTTAAAAATTTGATACATAAGACACCAAATATGGACACATTAGTAACAATAGGAGTTTTAAGTAGTTTTTTCTATAGTATATATAGTATGTCCATGATAATAAAAGGAAACAATAATTATATAAATCAATTATATTTTGAATCATCAGCAATTGTTTTATTTTTTATAAAACTCGGAAGATATTTAGAAGGCATAAATAAAGATAGGACAAAAGAAGCAATAAAAAAATTAGTACAAATTACGCCATCAAAAGCGATTGTAAAAAAAGAAGGAATAGAAAAAGAAGTAACAATAGATGAAATAGAAAAAGGTGATATAGTAGTTAGCCATCCGGGAGATAGAATATCTGTTGATGGTAAAATAGTTTCAGGAAAAGCACATTTAGATGAATCTTTTTTAACAGGAGAAAGTAAACCTTTAAATAAAAAAGAAGGAGATACAGTAATTGCTGGTTCAATAAATTATGATGGCTATTTAGAATATGAAGCAGAAAAGATAGGTAAAGATTCTAATATATCACAAATTGTAAAATTAGTATTAGAAGCTAGTAATACAAAACCTAAAATAGCAAAAATAGCAGATAAGGTAAGTGGATATTTTGTTCCTATTGTAATATTAATTGCAATAATAAGTTTTTTTACATACATATTATTAGGATATAATATAGGAGAATCTATATCTACTTTTGTAACAATCTTAGTAGTTGCTTGTCCTTGTAGCTTAGGGTTAGCAACCCCTCTTGCAGTAGTTGTATCAGAGGGTAAAAGTGCTAAAGAAGGAATTTTAGTAAGAAAAAGCGAAATATTAGAAATAGCTGAAAAAGTAAACACAGTAGTTTTTGATAAAACAGGAACATTAACATATGGTAAACTAAAAATATCTGAATTTATAAATTATAGTAAGAAATTAAAACTTGAAGAAATACTAAAAATAGTAGGAAGTATAGAAGCTAAATCTACACACCCAATAGCAGGAGCTTTTGTTAATTATTTAAAAGAACATAAACTAGAAAAATATAATGTTGAAGAATTTAAAAACATAAGTGGTTTAGGAATAGAAGGAAAAGTAGAGGGCAAAAAATATATATTAGGAAATTATAAAATACTAGAATATTATGGTATAGATAAAAAAGAAGAAAACAATCTTAATGAAATAAGAAAAAAAGAAATAGAACTTGCAAAAAAAGGAAATAGCATTATATATGTAGTAGAAGAAGAAAAAATAATTGCACTAATTGGAGTAAATGATTTATTAAGAGAAAATGCAAAAGAAGTAATAGAAAAATTAAATAGAAATAATATAGAACAAATAATGTTAACAGGAGATAATTTGGCTACTGCTAAAATAATTGGAGAAGAAATAGGAATAACAAAAATAATTGCAAACGTAGTTCCAGAAGAAAAAACAAAAATAATAAAAGATTTGAAAAAAGAAGGTAAAAAAGTTTTAATGTGTGGAGATGGAATAAATGATAGTCCAGCTCTAGCTACAGCCGATATAGGAGTTAGTGTTAATTCAGGAACTGATATTGCACTTGATTCCTCAGATGTAATTTTAATGAAAGATGATTTAAATAAAATAATAGATTTAATTACAATTAGTAA
The DNA here is from genome assembly GCA_944393755.1 of uncultured Clostridia bacterium. Lineage (GTDB taxonomy): Bacteria > Bacillota > Clostridia > TANB77 > CAG-508 > CAG-269. The sequence goes on from CALYBF010000004.1 coordinate 20,355, forward strand.
AAAAACAATAAAAAATATAAAACAAAATCTTTTTTGGGCATTTTTTTATAATAGTTTAATGATACCCATCGCAATAGGAATATTTAAACCAATAGGAATATCAATAAATCCTATGATAGCAGGATTAGCTATGACATTAAGCAGTTTAACAGTAATATTAAATGCATTAAGATTAAGATAATCTTTTTTTGAAAAATTCGAAAAAACGTTTGACATTTTTTTGTTTGTATGATATTATATTTTCAAATTCGAATTGGGAGTGATATAAATGGAAAGAAGAAAGAGACCTGAATTAAATAAAAGAGAAAAAGACATATTAAAATTTATTGAAAAACAAATAATGTCAGAAGGGTATCCACCTTCAGTAAGAGAAATAGGTAAAGCAGTAGGTTTAAGTTCAACAGCAACAGTTCACGGATATTTAAACAAACTAGAAGAAAAAGGTTATATTAATAGACAAGATAAAAAAGGAAGAACTTTAAAATTATTAAGAGGTGGTTCTGGAGAAGCAAAAGAAACTTCTAGTAAAAATTTCTATTTACAGAAAGAAATGGTAGAAGTTCCAATAGTAGGAAGAATAACAGCAGGAGAGCCAATACTTGCTGTAGAAAATGTAGTAGATACTTTTCCTATTCCTATAGATTTTGTTGGTAATTCAGAAAGCTTTATGCTAACTGTACGTGGAGAAAGTATGATTGAAGCAGGTATTTTGGATGGAGATTATATATTAGTAAAAAGACAAAATACAGCAAATAATGGACAAATTGTTGTTGCATTAATAGGAGATGAAGCAACAGTAAAAACATTTTATAAAGAAAAAGACCATATTAGGTTACAACCAGAAAATAGTACAATGGATCCAATAATAGTACCAAATTGTGAAATACTTGGAAAAGTTGCAGGGGTATTTAGAAAAATGTAAATTTTGTGTGAATAATATTGACGCGATGACACCATGTCATATATAATGATATGGTGTTATTAATATGTAAAGGGAGGATAAAAAATGCTTAAAGTATTGAAAAATTTAAAGAAATCTTTTTGGTCAGTTGTAATAATAATTTTATTATTAATAGTACAAGCACAAGCAGATTTAAGATTACCAGATTTTACTTCTAGAATTGTAAATGTAGGTATTCAAGCTGGCGGAATAGAAACAGCAGTGCCAAAAGTGATTAGTAAAGAAAATATGGAAGACTTGTTAATGTTTTCAAATGAAGATGATAAAATTTTAGAAAATTATTCATTAGTGGGAAATACTACTTCAAAAGAACAAGAAAAAGTAATTAATGATTATTTAGGAAAAGATTATGAATTAAAAGAAGATACTATTTATGTATTAAATGATATTAATAGTGAAAAAGAAGATGAATTATCTAAAATACTTTCAGATCCATTAATGGAATATAGTGTTGTAACAAATGAAGAAACAGAAAATAAAATTAAAAATGCATTTATTTCTAAAGTTCCAGAAGAGCAAAAACAAATTTTAGAAAATATGAGTGTATTAGAAATATTAAAAACAATGCCTGAAGAACAAAGAAATATTGTACTTTCTGAATTTACAAAACAAATAGATAATATGGAAAGTTCAATAAAAGAACAAGCTGCAGTAACAGAAGTTAAAAATTTATATTCTAAAATGGGAATAGATACTGATAAAATTCAAAATAATTATATATTATTCCAAGGATTACAAATGCTTGGTGTTGCATTAATTAGTATGTTATCTGCAATTTCTATAATGTTATTATCATCAAGAGTAGCAGCAAAACTTGGTAAAACTCTAAGAGAGAAAGTATTTAAAAAAGTACTTAAATTTTCAACAGGAGAATTAAATAAATTTTCAACTGCATCACTTATCACTCGTAGCACAAATGACATACAACAAATACAAATGTTAATTGCAATTCTATTTAGAGTAGTTGTATATGCACCAATTATTGGTGTTGGTGGTTTTATAAAAGTATTAACAACAAGTGATAATTCAATGGCGTGGATAATTGGTGTTGCAATACTTGCAGTACTATTTATTGTAATTACATTATTTATTGTAGCAATGCCAAGATTTAGAAAATTACAAGATTTAACAGATAAATTAAACCTAGTGTCAAGAGAGATATTAAGTGGACTTCAAGTAATAAGAGCTTTTAATAAAGAAAAGAGAGAAGAAAAAAGATTTGATATAGCAAATAAAGACTTAATGAAGACAAATGTATTTGTAAACCGTGCCATGTCAATGATGATGCCACTTTTAATGTTTGTTATGAACTCTATTATGGTACTTATTATTTGGGTTGGAGGCCATAACGTAGACCAAGGTATTATGCAAGTTGGAGATATGATGGCATTTATCCAATATACTATGCAAATAGTTATGGCATTTTTAATGATATCTATGATTTCAATAATGCTACCTAGAGCTTCAGTATCAGCAAGACGTATAAATGAGGTATTAGAAACAGAAAGCAGTATAAAAGACAAACCTGAAAATGAATTAAAGAAATTTGATAAAAATAAAAAAGGTTTGGTAGAATTTAAAGATGTTTCATTTAGATATCCAGATGCAGATACAGAGATATTAGAAGATATAACATTTACAGCAGAGCCAGGAAAAACAACAGCTATTATTGGAAGCACAGGAAGTGGAAAATCGACAATAGTAAATCTAATTCCAAGATTTTACGATGTAACAGGTGGAGAACTTTTAATAGATGGTGTAAATGTAAAAGATGTAGCACAAAAAGATTTAAGAGATATTATAGGTTTTGTACCACAAAAAGGCTTATTATTTTCGGGGACAATTGAATCAAATATAAAATATTCAGATGATAATATGTCTGATGAAAAAATGTATGAAGCAGCAAGAATAGCACAAGCAACAGAGTTTATAGAAACAAAAGAGAAAAAATACCAAGACCCAATTGCACAAGGTGGTGGTAATGTATCAGGTGGTCAAAAACAACGTTTATCAATTGCAAGAGCAATTGCAAAAGACCCTGAAATATTTGTATTTGATGATAGTTTTTCAGCATTAGACTTAAAAACAGATTCAGCATTAAGAGAAGCTTTAAAAGAAAAGACACAAGATAAAACAGTTATAATAGTAGCCCAAAGAATAAGTACAATCTTAAATGCTGACCAAATTATTGTATTAGAAGAAGGAAAAGTTGTAGGAATAGGAACACATGAAGAATTAATTAAAAATAATGAAACATATAGACAAATTGCTTTATCACAATTATCAGAAGAAGAATTAAATAAGAAAGGAGGTAATTAATATGCCAGGACCAATGGGTGGACCAAGAAGAGGTCAAAGTGTAGAAAAAGCAAAAGATTTTAAGAAAACAACTGCAAAATTAATTAGAAATTATTTATCTAAATATAAAATAGCATTGGTTGTAGTTATGATTTTTGCAATAGGAAGTACAATTTTTACAATTATAGGACCAAAGATACTTGGAAATGCAACTACAGAAATATTTAATGGAATAATTAGCAAAATATCTGGTGGTTCTGGAGTAGATTTTGGAAAAGTTGGAACAATATTACTTACATTACTTGGACTTTATTTATTAAGTGCAATATTCTCATTTGTACAAGGTTTTACAATGACAGGGGTATCACAAAAACTAACATATAAATTAAGAAATGATATTGCTGTAAAAATAAATAAACTTCCAATGAAATATTTTGATACAAAAACACATGGAGAAGTATTATCAATTATAACAAATGATATTGATACATTAAGTATGAACTTAAACCAAAGTGTTACACAGATAATTACCTCTATTTGTACTATTATTGGAATATTAATTATGATGTTATCAATAAGCTGGAAAATGACATTAATTTCATTAATTATATTACCAATTGCAGGAATATTGGTTAAATTTATTGTAAGTAAATCACAAAAATACTTTAGAGCTCAACAAGATTATTTAGGACATGTAAATGGTCAAGTAGAAGAAGTTTATGGTGGTTTAAATATTGTAAAAGTATTTAATGCTGAAGATAAAGTAAATAAAGAATTTGAAAAAGCAAATGACACATTATACCATTCTGGATGGAAATCTCAATTCTTATCTGGTTTAATACATCCAGTTATGAATTTTATAGGAAATATTGGTTATGTTGGTGTTGCAGTTGCAGGTGGTTATTTAGCAATTAATGGAACAATTACAGTTGGTAATATCCAAAGTTTTATACAATATAATAGACAATTTGTACAACCAATAAACCAAATAGCACAAATCTCTAGTATGCTTCAATCAATGGCAGCAGCAGCAGAAAGAATATTCGAATTTTTAGAACAAGAAGAAGAATTAGATACTGCAAAAGGTAAGATTGATACTTCTAAAATTGAGGGAAATATTGAATTTAATGATGTTAAATTTGGTTATGATGAAAATAAAACTATAATTAATGATTTTAATTGTAAAGTAAAAAGTGGACAAAAAATTGCGATTGTAGGACCAACAGGAGCAGGAAAAACTACTATGGTAAAACTTCTTATGAGATTTTATGATGTAAATAGTGGAGAAATTTTAGTAGATGGTCATAATATAAAAGATTTTGAAAGAGGAGATTTGCGTAAATTATTTGGTATGGTTCTTCAAGATACGTGGCTTTTTGGTGGTACTGTTAAAGATAATATAAAATATGGAAAAGAAAATGCAACAGATGATGAAGTAATAAGAGCAGCAAAAGCAGCACATGTGCATCATTTTATAAAAACACTTCCAAATGGATATAATTCACTTTTAAATGAAGAATCAAGCAATGTGTCAGCAGGACAAAAACAATTACTTACAATAGCAAGAGTAATTTTAACAGACCCTAAGATATTAATATTAGATGAGGCAACATCTTCTATTGATACAAGAACAGAAATACAGATACAAGATGCAATGGATAATTTGATGAAAGGTAGAACAAGTTTTATCATTGCACATAGATTATCAACTATTAAAAATGCAGATTTGATTTTAGTTATGAATCACCGGAGATATTGTAGAGCAAGGAACACACGAAGAATTATTACAAAAAGGTGGATTTTACAGTGATTTATATAATTCACAATTTGAGGTTGAAGAAGAATAAAAATATATCAAAAATAAAGTATATGAAAATTATAATCATATGCTTTATTTTTATATATTAGAAAAGAAAAGCAAATTGTTTTAAAATAAAGCAAAAATAAATTTTTATTCAAAACTGCTTGTAAAAGGAAATTTCAATTTCTGTTTTGTTCTGAAAAATTTATATAGTTAAAATTTTGTGTAAATCTAAAAAATAATTTTTATTCTCTTGACATTAAAACAAGTGTTTGATAAAATTGGTGAAAGGAAGTGGTACAATGAAAACATTAATAGTAAAAAAACAAGCTATAAATATAGCTCTAGTAGATAATGAGGAATATATATCTTTAACAGATATTGCTAGATATAAAAATACAGAAAATCCAAAAGGTGTGATACAAAATTGGATAAGGAATAGA